>JALZOM010000206.1 GCA_030913945.1 Actinomycetota bacterium | reverse complement strand
CCTCGGGATGATCCCCGGGCTTCTGGCCGCCGCGGCGCTTCTGGGCGACTACATCCTCACCGTCGCGGTTTCCATCACGGCCGGAGTGGACGCGATCAGCTCCGCCGTGTCCTCGATCGACGATCATCGAGTGATCGTCGCTGTCGGATTCGTCATCCTCGTAACGCTCGCCAACCTGCGCGGTGTGAAGGAATCGGGCACTCTATTCGCGATCCCCACTTATGGATTCGTGGCATCCATCTATCTCCTGCTGATCGTGGGATTCGTCAAGTGCGCGGGAGGCTGCCCCCAAGCCGAGTCCGCCGGTGACCAACTCAAGGCCCTGGAGCCACTCGGTTTCTTCCTGATCCTGAAGGCGTTCGCCGCGGGCACAACGGCCTTGACCGGCGTCGAGGCGATCGCCGATGGAACGGCCGCCTTCCGTTATCCCCAATCCAAGAACGCAGCAACAACGCTATCGGTCATGGGCGCGTTGACGATCTCGATGTTCCTGGGGATCTCGTGGCTGGCCGACCACACCAACGTCGTTTTCCACCATGACGCGGGCCGCACCGTGGTTGCCCAGATCGGAGCTGCGATATTCGGCGAGGGGTTCCTGTTCTACCTGCTACAGGTGATGACTGCGGCCATCTTGATCCTGGCCGCCAATACCGCCTATCAGGACTTCCCTCGTCTGTCGTCGATCCTCGCGAACGACAACTTCATGCCCCGCCAGTTCAGGAACCGCGGCGACCGGCTGGTGTTCTCCAACGGAGTCATCATCCTCGCGACCCTGGCATCGATCCTCATATGGGCCTTCGATGCCGAACTGAACGCGCTCATCCAGCTTTACCTCATCGGGGTTTTCATATCGTTCACGCTGTCTCAGACGGGATTGACGAGACGATTCCGGAAGGTGAAACCGCAAGGCTGGAAGATAAAGGCCCTTCGCAGCGGTTTCGGAGCCTGCGTCACCGGCATCGTTCTCGTGGTGATCATCCAGACCAAGTTCATCGGTGGTGCCTGGATCATCCTGGCCTCTATCCCTGTGATCATGTACGGGATGTATTCGGTCCACTCTCATTATCAAGATGTGGCGCGACAGCTCGCACACCCCGAACGCCGCCCGACAGAACGCCGCCCAACGCACCAGCGCTTCGTGGTGTACGTGCCGAAGGTGGACGCGGCCACCGCTCGCGCCGTCGGTTACGTCAGGTCCATCTCCGCCGCCGAGGTGACGGCTGTAACCTTCGATCCTGCGAACGACGCGGCCTGGCAACGGCTCACTCCCGATGTACCGCTACTCCACTTGGCACGGGACGGCTTCTCGAACACGAAGGCCCTCCGGAGGTTCTTGCGCGATAAGCGCCGGGAGTTGGAGAGCGACGATTTCCTTACCGTTGTGATCCCTGAGGTACTTCAGACTGGGGGTCTTTCGGAGATCGTGCGTCACCCTCGCATGCACAGGCTCAAAGCGGCTCTCCTATACGAAGCCGGGGTCCAGGTGCTCGACATCCCGATCACGAAGTCCGACATCCATGAGCGGTCAGACGACGTCCATGAACCTGGGCGCAACTACGCCCTCGTGATGGTCGCCGGCATCAACAACGCCGTGTTGCAGGCGATCGAATACGCCGAAACACTTCGGCCCACCGATCTGCGAGCTGTTTCCTTCGGGCTCGAGCCGGAAGCTGTTGAGAAGTTGGGCGACGACTGGCTTATGGCACAGATCCCCCATCCCCTCGAGATCGAGGCTGCTCCTTTCCGTGATATCGGTTCCTCGGTCCTGCAATACGTGCGGCAGTTCGAGGCCGACGGGATCGATCGGGTCGTCACCGTGATCATTCCGGAATTCGTGGTGCCCAAGAAGAGACACCAGATCCTGCACGGACAGACCGCCCTGCTAGTGAAGCGGCATCTCCTGTTCGAGCCGGGCGTCGTCGTCGTCAGCGTCCCGTACCACCTGGACTGACCCCACGAAAAAGGGGCCCGAGGGGCCCCCTTTTCCTTATGCGGTTTCGACTTACGACTGTGCACCGATTGGCTTGGAAATGGGAGCGTCCGGACTCGCCCCCTGCATCGACATTCCGCCTTTGCGCTTGCTGAACGCGATCGCTCCGATCAGGATGACGAGCGCCACCCCTGCGATGGAGAAACGGGCGACGTCGTTGTCCTGCAGGTTGATGACCGCCGGAAGGATCAGCAACGAGACGAGGTTCATGACCTTGATCAGTGGGTTGAGCGCGGGACCGGCCGTGTCCTTGAACGGGTCGCCGACGGTGTCGCCGATGACCGCAGCCTTGTGAGCCTCCGATCCCTTCCCACCGAGATTCCCATCCTCGATGTACTTCTTGGCGTTGTCCCACGCACCACCAGAGTTCGATAGGAAATTCGCCATCAACTGGCCGGTGAGGATGACCGCGGCAAGAAAGGCACCAAGAGCGAAATAGTCGATCCCGAAGCCAACGATCACCGGTGTGAGGACGGCCAGCAGCGCCGGCGTTGCAAGCTCTCGCAGAGACGCGGTGGTGCAGATGTCGATGACCGGCCCGTACTCGGGTCGCTCGGTGCCGTTCATGATCCCCGGCTTCTCGCGGAATTGCCTCCGCACCTCTTCCACGACCACCGCCGCCGTCCGACCGACGGCCCGGATGGCCAGAGCGCTGAACATGAACGCGATCGACCCCCCGATGAGAAGTCCGATGAACGTCTTCGGATCGGCGACGTTGATCTGGGTCTGGGGGAGCCGGAAGACTCCGGACCCCTCTGCCTCCAGGCCCAACTCCCCGGCGATCGTCTCGATGAAGGAGGCAAACAGCGCAACCGCAGCGATCACGGCCGAGCCGATCGCAAAGCCCTTCGTCACGGCCTTCGTGGTGTTGCCGACCGCGTCTAGGCTCACCATGATGCGCTCGGGCTCGCCACTGAACTCGCCCGACATCTCGGCGATGCCCGCCGCGTTGTCCGCCACCGGGCCAAAGGTGTCCTCTGAAACCACGACACCGGTGGTCGCCAGCATCCCCATGCCCGTCAAGGCGACGAGATAGAGCGAGAACTGCAGGTTGCCGCCGCCCAACGCGATCCCAACGCCGAGGGCAGCAGCGATGGCGATGATCGCGTAGACCGACGATTCGAGTCCAGAAGAGAAACCGGAAAGGATCGTGGTCGCCGGTCCCGTGCGGGTCGCTTCAGCGATCTCACGTACGGGAGCCGTCTCGGTCGACGTGAAGTACTCGGTCAACCTGCTGACCACCTGCGCGAGCACGAGCCCCACGACCACGGCCCAGAACACGCGCAGGTCCTTCACGTAGAACTGGGCGACCAGGAAAGTGCCGATGACCGTCAGGAGGCCGGCCGCCAGGAAGCCGCGATTGATCGGTGCCATCGCCGACTTGTCCTTGTCGGTTGCTTTAACCATGTAAACGCCGACTATCGATGCGAGCACACCGATCGCGCGCGCGATGACCGGAAAGATAAGTCCGAGCGCCGGGTTCAACCCGATGGAGTTGAACGCGGCCACGCCGAGGATGATCGAGGCGACGAGCGTGACCTCATAGCTCTCGAAGAGGTCCGACGCCATACCCGCGCAATCGCCCACGTTGTCACCGACGTTGTCTGCGATGGTCGCGGGGTTACGTGGGTCGTCCTCGGGGATGCCGGCCTCCACCTTGCCGACGAGGTCCGCACCAACGTCTGCTGCCTTGGTGAAGATGCCTCCTCCGACACGAAGGAATAGAGCCAGCAATGAGCCGCCGAAGCCGAACCCGATCAGGATCGCGGACGAGGTGTTCTGGAAGATCAGGATGATGATGGTTGCTCCGAGCAAGCCCAGGCCAACCGTGAACATCCCCGCGACGCCGCCCGTCCTGAACGCGACCTTCAAAGCCGCCGGGAGCGATCCCGAGCGCGCGGCCGCAGCCGTACGGACGTTACCGCGCACGGCAAGGCTCATACCTATGAAGCCGGTAAGGCCCGACATGAAACAGCCGGCGAGAAACGCGGCCGTTCGGAAGATCCCCGATTCAACGAAGCTGAGCGCCTCTTCTCCGTCTGGCATCGGAACCGCAGTCGAAGTCGCGAACACGATCGCTCCCAGAGGGATGGTGATCAGCGCGATGGTCTTGAACTGACGGCGAAGGTACGCGAGCGCCCCTTCCTGGATCGCTGCGGCGATCTCTTGCATCTTCGGTGTCCCCTGATCCGCGGCCAGGACCTCGCGCATCAAGAGGTACCCGATCACGAGCGCCAGGATCGCGGTTGCGGCTGAGAAGAAGAGCCAGAAGAACTCGGCTCCGCCGAGCGTGAACTCCTGGTATCCCCCCTCCGCGGCGAGCAGATGATTCATGCTGTCGCTTCCTCCT
Organism: Actinomycetota bacterium; assembly: GCA_030913945.1. Classification (GTDB taxonomy): domain Bacteria; phylum Actinomycetota; class CADDZG01; order CADDZG01; family WHSQ01; genus JACCXF01. Next base: position 16,466 of record JALZOM010000206.1, on the reverse strand, counting down.
TCTTTTCGTTCATCCAGTCATGGGCTCTTTGGGTGGTGCGGACTGTGCTTGCACGAGATGCAACGATGTGTGGCACGGCTAAACCGCCTGTTCCTTGCGCACGTATATCTGGTTGGCGACCTTCTCGCCGATGGTTCGATCGCGCCCCTCGACCCTTAGTACGACCGGCCCGTCGAAGGGATGCTTCTCTTTCACTTCGACGGTGACACCGGGGCGGAGCCCCATCGCGTCGAGAAACTCGATGACCTCGGGGTCGGTTGATCCGGGCACGGCGACCACCGCCACGTCTCCGGGCTCGAGAGCGTAGAGCGGTGGCATGTCTGGGATCTCCTCGACGTCCGGATCCGGGATCGGGAAGCCGTGGGGGCAGGTGGACGGCCGGTCGAGTGCAACGAACATCCGCTCCTCGACCTCCTGTGGGAGCTCGTGCTCGAAGGTCCCGGCGAGACGGTCGGCCTCGTTCCACGGGTAGCCGAGCATGTCCGAGAGGAATCGCTCGACGATCCGGTGCCGGCGGATGGCCGTCACCGCAGCGGCTCGTCCCGGCCCCCTCAGCTCTACTCCACGGTAAGGCTGATGCTCCAGGAAGCCCCGTTCGTCCAGGCGCTTCACAGCAGCCGTGACGGTGCCCGGCGTCAGCCCCAGGGACAGAGCCAGACGCCCGGTATGCGCGAATGACCCATCCCGGGTCAACCGGTAGATGGCCTTCAAGAGCTCGCGGTCGGATTTCGAAAGTTGGGCATCCATTTTTGGGCGCCCTAAGCTAGCTTTTGTGTCCCCAAAACGTCAAGTTGGCCCAGGAAAGAATTGGCAACCGTCACCGGGCCCGGCGCGGGACGGTGAAGCGAGTGGCCATCCCGGCCCCGTCCCGAGGGGCGATCTCGCAACCGTCCATCAGACTGCGGAGCATCGCGACCGACATCGAGAGTCTCAATTCTGCTTGGGTATCGTCGGCATCCAGCCCGTCCGGGTCGTAGACAGCCCCCTCGTCGGCGATCTCGACCAACAGGCGACTCGGCTCCTCGCTCCAGGTAACCGTGACGGGCGCATCCACGCCCGACCGCTCGTGAGACAGAACCGAGTTGGTGCAGGCCTCGGAGACCGCGATCCGAAGGTCGTCCACGATGTCTTCGTCCAGTTTGGCGGCTCGGGCGAGCGCTCCTATCGCGAGCCGCACCACACCGACGTAGGCCGACTGGGCCGGGATCGAGAGCTCTACGTCGGCCACGAAGTCACCCGCTCGAAGCCCCGGTCGCCTCGGCCACCGACGCGTGGATCGGGAACACCTTGGTGAGGCCGGTGATCTTGAATATCTTCAGGATCTTGTCCTGAGTGCAGACCAACGACAGGCTGCCATCGTGAGCCTTCACCCGTTTCAGAGCGCCCACCAGGACACCGAGCCCCGTGGAATCGAGGAAGTCGACCCCTTCCAGGTTCACGACCACGTCGTAGGAACCCTCCGAGACCAGTTCGATCAACTTCTCTCGCAATTTCGGAGCGGTGTAGACGTCGATCTCTCCCTTGACGTCAACCACCGCATGAGAATCGGTCTTCGATACGTCGATACCGAGTTCCATAAGTGGAAATCCTCCTTGCTGACCAAAAGGTGAGCAATCCTAACCTCGCGCCATTGTGCGCCGGATGGATGGCTTGCATCCTTGATGCTCCGCTACCCTCGTCGACCGCCCGCAAACCACAAAGGAAGATATTGGACATCACGATCGCCTCGCCTCGCAGGATCTGGGTCCCGCTGGTAGCGGTGGTGATGCTAGCGACGGTTGGGGTGGCAGCCTACGCCCTAACGAGGCGCGAGGGCCCGTCGAGCCACCAGTCGGGCACACAGCGATCCGACTCACCGGTCATCCTGGAACAGGCTCCCTGGCGCATCCGAACGCTCGCTACCGGGATCACCTCCAAGCTAACGAAGGGGGAGAAAAATCGGTTGCGCGATCAGCGAGGCCCATTGACCGCTCTGGTGAAGGAGCTGCACTCCGCATTGTTCCTCGACCCCTCCACCCGAAAGCGAGTCGTTCGCAGACTCTTCTCTGCGTCGGCCGCAAGCCCTTTCCTTTCGGCTCGGCCGGGAATCACTTCAGAATCCGAAAGCGTGAGAACGCTACGGCGGCGGGGTCGAATCGGTATCCAGGCGGCCGGTGCACGCCGTGCCGCCGGAACAGTCACCGTCGTGGCTCGCATCGAAAGCAACGGAGAAACGGTTCGGATCGGATACCACTCTGACCTCTTCCTGGAAAAGAAGCGCGGTCGCTGGATGGTTGTTGCTTTCGAGACCGATCAAAAACCCCTGCCCGAGTCGAAAGAGGGAAAGAAAGCGTCGCGCGATCGGAACGAGAAGCGCCCCAAGAACGACGACAAGAAGGGCGCATCGAGATGACACGTCGCGCTATCGCTCTCGTCGTCATCATCCTATTCATCGTCGCGGCGTTCCCGATGCTGGACGGGGGTAGCTCCGATAGCCGTGCTTCCGGAGTCATCGCCGGACGTGTACATGAAGCGTTTCAGCCGAATGACGGAAAGATCTACATCCTGGTGCTGGGTAGCGACGCGCGTCATGGGAATCCACAACGCGCTCGTTCCGACGCCATCCACATCGTGGGGATCAACGCGAAGACCATGCGTGGGGGGATCCTCAACTTCCCGCGGGATTCGTGGGTGGATATCCCGGGATACGGGTCAGCGAAGATCAACGAAGCGATGGAGAGGGGCGGCCCTCAGCTTCTCGCCAGAACGCTGGAGAACCTCACCGGGATCCGCCTCGACTACTGGGTGCTGACCGGGTTCGAAGGTTTCCAGGGCCTTATCCGCAGGATAGGTAACGTTTCCATCACCTTGAAGCGCGACATCTACGATCCCGGCGGTTCTGGAGCGCGCCTCGAAGCAGGAAGGCGCAGGCTGCCGTCGTGGAAAGCCTTGGCCTACGTCCGAACGAGGAAGGCATTCAAGGACGGAGACATCGCTCGCACTTCGAATCAGGCGCGCTTCCTCCTCCAGATGCTGAAGCTCCTGAACAAACAGGTGGAGAGGGATCCCTCGGCCGTGTTCAAGTGGATCGCAGCCGGTCGCGAGTTCACCGACCTCAACATCTCCGCCGATGAGCTCTTCCGGCTTAGCGTTCTGGCCACCCAAGTGGACGCCAGCCATATCGGCAACGTCACGGTGCCGGTCTCCATCGGGTCCGTCGGTGCATCTAGCGTGGTGTTCATCTCACCCCGCGCCACCGCTCTGTATTCCCGTTTCCGAAAGAGGGCCAGCCTCCGCTAGCCCTCAGCTTGCATTCGTGATCAGACCGGATACGAAGTCGTCCGGCGAGAGGCTGCTTCCCGTCGCCTCTTCGATCAAAACGCTCCAGGTCATCAGGTTCCCAGGCGCGAACACCCGCTGGGAGAGAAAGATCCCTGCCTCCTTCATCCCGACCAGTCCTCCGCATTCGCGCGAGCAGGTCGCTTCGAGCTGCGACGCGAGCATCTCTCCCAGCAAGTAGTTGTGGTAGTAGACCGGAGCAACGGCTGTGTGGATCTTCGCCGCCCAATCGGGTGAGCTACGGTCAGGTGGAGCTGTCACCAGCTGCATGCGTTCGACCAACTCCCACCAACGAGCGTCGAGATCGCCCTCTGGATCGGCATAGAGATCGCGCTCGAAATGGACCATCACGAGCACCCATCGAGCGAACAACAGGGAATGGGCTGCCTTCGTCCTTCGGATGTCATCCTCGATCGCGCCGATCTCCGACGAGGCCAGGCCCGCGACTTTCGTGAGCCATTCGGGATCGCGGGCGAGCCGCCCGGAAAGGATCGCGATCGCTTCCGTTACGAAGATGTGAGCGGGGCGGCGCAGCAGGTACGGGAGTTTCGGGTCGATCGTGATGTCGTACGCAGCGTGACCCGACTCGTGCAGCATGACCTCGACCCAGCGTTCTCCGGGAACGACATTCGCGAGGATCCTCACGTCGCCGTCGCGATCCACATTCAAGCAGAACGCGTGCTGGCACTTCCGGTCGCGGGGATACAGATCGCTGGCATCCAATACTGAACCGAGGTCGATGCCCCAGGATCCGAACGTCTTGTCACACAGCTCCAACGCGGAGAGATTCTGGAGGACATCGTCGAGACTGACGCGTCCATCCGGCGGGGTTTGCTGGAAGAAGGGGTCGGCGTAATGCCACGGGTAAAGCTGCTGGGTCGAGAAGCGCTCTCGTAACCGTCCATCGAGGGCGCCCTTCCAGGCCCGGAACGGCTCCTCCGTCAGCTGCTCGAGTCGCTCCATGACATCGAACAACCATTCCTCCGACATCTCCTGGAGGTCGAGCGACATGCGGTAGTAATCCGCGTACCCCAGATCACGGGCCATCTCGTTCCGGACTCGGGCCAGCTCGCGCACGCGATCGGCGACGAGAGCACCGACCTCCTTCGACGCCTCCCAAGCCGATCGCCGTAAGTCGGAGTCGTTCGAAGACCTCAAGATCTCATCGATCTCGTTGTCGGAAACCGTACGTCCGTCGAGCTCGGGGCGGAAAGATGCGAAATCGCTTTCGACGGCGCTCGATAATTCGACCAGCAACTCCCGTTGAGGTTCCTGCATCTGATTGCCGAGCAGGGACAATCTGAGAACCTCGAGCTGCCGCTTCAAGACCGGCTCGTGGATATCGTCCTGCAGCGCTCCTTCGACAGCGGCCAAAGCGTCCGGGTCACCCTTGATCCGCCTCAGCTCGAGTTCCAGCTCAGCTCGTCGCCGCTCGGACTCCGGCGTGGCCTCGACCTGTGACTCCCAGTAGGCGCGATGGAACTCGATCTCGAGATCCTTGGAGCGCCCTTCGAGGGTCTCGACGAGACGATGGGGCTGATCGGAGATCACAGCGCCGCGTTCCTTTCAGACGGGAAGGATGCATCCTAGCTGCGGCTCCCAGCCAGCTCGAAGTGCCACGGTTCGTTCGACAAAGGCCGGTACATAGGCAAACCGAGCGCCTCGATCATTCGGGCCGCAGATGAGATATCGCCAGCGAGGTCGACCGCCAAACCTCGCTCGTGCATCGATGAGCCAGGGGGTGCAACCCAATCGTCGGCCGCCTCGGGGCTTCCGTAGCGTCGCACCGCCTCGCTCCAGAGCTTCGCCTGCTCGAGAGGCGAGCGGTAACCAGATGACACATAGACGGAGCCACGCGTCGCCGCGATCAATCGCTCGACGGCAGCCGCCAATCGAGCATGCAAACCCCGACCGTCGAAGGCGAGGGACCCCGGGCCGAGCATCGCCGGGTCGAACGTTGCTCTCGCCGTGGCCTCGACACCGTCCACGGCGACGCTCACCTGGACGGCAGTGGAGCCCGCAACGCACCGACACTCGATCAGCCGGGCCCCGTTGTGCTCGGCGTAGGCACGGGCGATCTCCTCCTGACTACCGGTGCCGTAAGGGGACACCTCCGCAACGGCCGCCAAGGCCGCCGCGTCCGCAGCCGCCTGCGCGCGTGCCCGTGCCGTCGAGGCCTCGCCCAGATCCATGAAGAAGACGCCGAGAAGCATCGACAGCGAAAGACTGAGCCCGGCGACCAACAAGGTCACGGTTGCTCGATCCGCATCGTCGCGGTCGCATTCAGATCGACGCTTCTCACGATCAGACCGAGTAAAGGAAGATGCCCCGGCGGCTCGTAACGGATCTGAACCGTCAGGGGCCGGCCTTGTATGCGGTGAGCCACGTCGGGATCGATGCTGAGCTCCAACGGGGACAATCCCGCAGACTCGGCTGCAACCGCCACTTGGATCGAGTCGGAATCCACAACCGCCACCCGGGCGGCCTCTCGAGCCGCATGCCAAAGCCTCACCTGGTCTCCTGCGAGGAGCGCTACCTCTACCAGCGCAGCGAACACCGCTGCAAGGAACGGAAGGAGCAGCACGAACTCGACCGTCGACTGGCCTCGCTCGCGGTCAGCCTCCGGCACGATCGATGAGTCCGGAGATGATCGTCTTGAACATGTCGTCAAGCGCTCCGGACTTTACGAACGCAGCAAGGACACCGACCACTAGTCCGGCCACTAGAAGAACGAGCGAGTATTCCGCAGTCGTTTGGCCGGTTTCGGCATGCCATGGCCGCGTGAGATCGAATCGGCCTTCGTGTTCCATCGACGCCTCCTTCGAGTTCCGGCGGGTTACCGGAAGGTGGCGTCTATGTCACCGCTTGGGGGGCGCGGGCGTCAGTGAAGGCCATCACTCGACGTGTCAGTTCATCCGGATCCGGTCCCCAACCGACACTCCCCAGGCCCCGAATGCGCCGCGGTTGACCTCCAGCGCACCCCAGTAGGACACGCGGGGGTCATAAGTGGGACACGGATCTTTCTTGCAGGGCTCCATGTCGAGGATCTCGAGGATCTCGCCGTCCTGGGCGAAGAACGCGATCGACAACGGGATCAACGTGTTCTTCATCCAGAAGCCTCCGAAGTGCTCCTCAAAGAAGATGAAGACCATGCCTTGGTCGTCGGGCAGGGACGTTCGACCCATCAGACCTTGGGCGCGGTCCTCGTCGGTCTCGGCGACCTCGACCGTTAGCATCACCGGCTCCTCGTCGGTTTCGATGATCGCGGTCTTCTGCGGGAAGCCCCCTTCCGAGACCGCGGGTGAACCCTCCGAGCTCGGCTCCTGTTCGTCTCCACCACACGCGGGAGTAACCAACAACGCCGCGCACAGGATCGCCAAGACAACTCTTCTCATCTTTCCAGCATCCCATCGTGGTGGGATTGTGCGCGCGATGCCTCAGAACGAGGCGAGACCTCGCAGGAAGGGTGCGAGGGCGAGCAGGCCGAACGCCGGAAGGATGCACAACGTGAGGGGCAGGACCATCCGCACCGGAGCCTTCCTTATCTCGGCCTCGAACTCGTTCGCCGCTGCTTCGTCCCGCCGGCAGGCTAACGTGGTCAGAGAATCCGCGATCGGCACTCCGAGCGCCCGCCCGCGATCGAGCGCGGCGGCGAGAGAAACCAGGCTTGCGCACCCGCTGCGTCTTAGCCCCTCTCCCCAGGAAGCGCCGAGCACAACGATGCGTCCAGCTCGCGCGAGGCTGGGGCCGATGTCGGCCGGTGCCCGATCGGCGAGAACCTCAAGCGTGCGGTGCAATCCGTTCCCAGCGCGCAGGGCGCCACTCATGATGTCCGCCAGCCAGGCGGTCCCATCTCTTGCGGGTGGGGCGGGGGTCAGGCGATCCATCCACCGCAGCCCAAGCGCACACAGCAGAAGTCCGGCCGCGAACAGAGTCACTCCAACGGGATCGGCCATAGGAGCGCGCGACAGTCCCGTGAGAGGCATGAACACGAGCGGAAGCGCCGCGACCATCCGGGCCGACAGGCGCACCCCCGCAGCCGCAGCGCCAGAGGCTTCAAGCGCATCGGTTCGGCGCGCCAGACCATCTGCAACCGCGTCGATCATGCGGGAGACATCGCCTCCGACGTGCAGATGAACGTTCACAACGGTGCGCAGGGCCGACGCCGCTCCTGCATCCCACGGTGGGTGAAGGATCCCCAGGGCCGACTCAACGTTGTCTCCGAGCGACAGCCTTCGCGCCACCTGCGCGACAGTCGGCCGGGCCGCCGCTGGAACCTCGGCCGGCCACACAAGCAGGGCGGCCCTCACCGGCAGGCCCGTTCGTACCAGGGCAGCCAGGGAGCGCAAGCATTCAGCCGCGATCAGATCACCGATCGCGAGCCTCTCGCACCTCGACCAGGCGCCGTCGACCCCCAGGGTCGCGGCCCAACTGCACGACTAGTCCGAACACGGCCATGACACGCTCCTGCAGGTCCTTCAGGTTCTCGCCCGCTACTGCTCGCGAAGCCAGGGAGGCGACTCGATCCACCGCCTCCGACGCGCTTCGAGCGTGAACCGTGAGAAGGGACCCTTCGTGACCGGTCGACAGCGCGTCAAGAGCCGTAAGTGCTTCAGCGCCTCGCACCTCGCCGATCACGATCCTGTCGGGTCGCATGCGAAGGGCTGCACGCACAAGCGCGCTGAGGTCGATGCTGCCCTTCCCCTCGAGATTAGGCCCGCGCGCAAGCAACGACACCACGTGCGCGCAGGCGGGGTGAAGTTCCGCGGTCTCTTCGATGAGCACGACCCTTTCGTCATCGGGGATCACCCCGATCAGAGCGTTCAGCAACGTCGTCTTCCCGGTTCCGGTCCGTCCGCTGATCAATACGTTGCAACGCCCCCGAACAGACCCGGCGAGCCGTTTGGCGATGGCGGCGTCCATCATTGAAGCCGCGACCAGATCGCCGAGGTCGAAGGGGTGGGCCGGAAACTTACGGATAGAAAGAAGCGGCTGGGGGGCCACTGGTGGAAGAACGACGTGGATCCGCGATCCATCCGGCAGGCGCGCGTCGCCGAGGGGCGAAGAAGCGTCCACGCGGGTACCCGCCGCGCCGAGGAAACGGTCGATGAATGCCTCGAACAGGGGGTGACTCTCGAACGCGCCGGCGACCCGTTCGAGCCGGCCCCGTCGTTCCACCCATACCTCGTTAGGACCGTTGACGAGCACATCCGTGATGGTCGGATCGCGCATGAGCTGCGAGAGGGGCCCGTAGCCGTCGATCGCATCCGCCAGTTGTGACAGCAAGAGAGGCGCATCACCATTGTCGACGTGATCGTGGACGAGATCTCGAAGAGCGAGTCTGCGCGCTGCGGGATCGAGTTCGGCCAGTGAGTCTCGTTCGAACGCGAGATCCAGCAGACGCGTGGCGCTCACGCTTCCATCAACGCGAGTGCCAGCCGGTCGACCTTCCTGCTCCACAGATTCCACCTGGACGAAAGAAGGTCTCCCTCGTCCTCTGCCCCGCGCAAGCGTGGGGTATAGGGAAGATGGTCGAGCACCCGGTGGCCGATTGCGTTCTGAAGTTCAACCCTGCCGAGATCCCCTCCGAGGCCCGTTCGATTGGTTATGACGGTCCATCCCAGGTTCCCGTCCCCCAACGTTGCCCGCGCCCGTCGCGCGCCGGTTCTCGTCGGAGGCACAACCATGAGGACGAGGGCATCCTCTTCCGGCCGCGCGGGATCGAGTTGGTCCAGTCGAGCGTCAACGATGACGTAGTCGAAGCCGCGACGAGCTCGCTCCACGATCTCGCTGGAGGCCCGGGCACCTTCAGGCGCGAGCAGAGCGCGGAATCCGCCCGGCACAGGAAGTGTCGCCAGCTCGAGTGAGCCTTCAGGTCGCTCGAGCTCGACCCACGTGCGGTGATCGTCGGGAAGACTCAGCCGGGCCCCCGCGCCACCCCAGGTCGACTCGACGTAGCAAGTGGCATGCTTTGCCGCGAGGGAAGCGGCGAGATGCAGACAGATAGTCGTGACGCCGCATCCTCCGCTGGAGCTGATGACGTAGACGCACACGCTACGGGTGACTGCATAGCGTTCGATGGCTCCGAGCAGGTTGTCGGCGCGCCCCGGCTCGAATCGGATGGCGCGGCCATGATGCTCGATGTCGGGACCGATCACGACCACATCGGCGCCCTCCGGCACGGCTTCGAACAGCCGGACGCTCCAGGAACGGGGCGCTCCATCGAAAGCTCGCGCAGCCTCCAGTCGCACGTCTTCATCGCGGCTGACAACCGCTATCTCCAGAGCACCCATGCGACAAGGCTGCCTGCCGGGTGGACGGTGGGTTGTGGCGTGTGCCACGGGGCCGGGCAACAATAGATGGCGTGGAAGCAGCTTTCTTCGATCTCGACAAGACCATCGTTGCACGATCGAGTCCTCTGGCCCTGGGTCGATCCTTCTTCAAGGAAGGTCTGATCACCCGATCTGCTCTACTCAAGTCGGCCTACGCCCAGTTGATGTTCCAACTCATGGGCGCCGACGAAGGAAAGATGGAGCGCATGCGCAGGGAGGCAGCCAAGCTCACCGAGGGCTGGGAGGCCGAGAAGGTGAAGCGGGTGGTCACCGAGGTTCTCGAGGAAGTGATCTCGCCACTGATCTACGCCGAGGCGCTCGAGTTGATCCACGATCATCGAGCCGCCGGCCGACTTGTGTGCATCGTGTCCTCGTCACCTGAAGAGATCGTGGAGCCGATGGCGAAGATGCTGCAGGCCGATCTTTGGATCGCGTCGCAGCCACGCATAGTCAAAGGCAGGTACACGGGGGAACTCGATTTCTACGCCTACGGAGAGCGAAAGGCGGAGGCGATGCAGGCTCTCGCCGACGTGGAGGGCGTCGACCTTCAACAGTCGTTCGCGTACTCCGACTCGAGCACCGATCTCCCTATGCTCGAGGCGGTCGGTAGTCCCGTTGTGGTAAACCCGGACAAGGAGCTCAGGCGGATCGCCGATGCACGCGGATGGCGGACCGAAGCGTTTCGAAACCCCATCCCCCTGAGGGGCCGCATTCCACAGCTGAGGCCATCCGAGGTGGCTCCGGCGACGGCCCTGGGGCTTGGTTTCATGGCCGCAGGAGCGGTCTGGCTTGCATGGTGGCGGCTCAGAAAAGCTTGCAAACCCGAATGAGGATGCCGACTACAGAGGTGTGATGAAAGCGATGTCGAGACCCTTCGTAGCACGACGTGCCGGTGCCCTCCTCTTGACCCTGGGGATCTTGGGGGCGGGAGCCTCCGGGGTCTCGCGCGCCGCCCCTACACAGGCTGAGGTCGACTCCGCGCAAGCCAGGCTGATGGCTCTCGAGAAGGAGTTCGAGCTAGCGGTCGAGGAATACAACCTCGTCCATGACCGACTCGAACAGATCAGGACGGAGATCGCAACGAGTGAGCTCGTCATCCGTCGCCTCGAACGTCGCATGAGCACCCAGCAGGATTCTGCCGTTGCTCTGGCGCAGGAGCTGTACATGGGCGGGACCACTGCCTCTTTCGAGGCCGTCCTCGACTCGGACAGCATCGCCGAGGTCGAAAGCAGCATCGCCTATCTGCAGTCTTCGCAGCAAGCGCAGGCGAAGGTCTTCGAGCGTCTCTCCGTTGACCGCCGAGTTCTCGAAACGCACCTCGACGACCTCGAAAGCGCCCGGTCCAGGGCCCAGGCCACCGAAGAGCGCCTTGTCTCTATGCGCGTCGAGATCGAAGCGAAGGTCAACGAGCAGGCGGACGAAGTCGCGGACCTCAACCGACAAGTCGAAGCGGCGGCGCGCAGGCAGCGCGCTCAAGAGGAGGCGCGAGCTAGGGCCGCCGCAGAAGCAGCCGCATCGGATCCGCAACCGCCGATCCCTGGATCGACGACTCCAACGGCCACGGCGCCGAACGGCAATGCGCAGGCGGCCGTCGACGCGGCGCTCTCTCAGGTCGGTAAGCCCTATCAGTGGGGCGCCGCGGGACCCGATTCATACGATTGCTCCGGACTAACGATGTGGGCATGGGCGCACGCCGGCGTCTCGCTACCGCACAACTCGGGTGCCCAGTACGCAGCTACCTCTCGGGTAGCGCAGAGCGACTGGCAGCCGGGTGACCTGCTCTTCTACGGGAGCCCGATCCATCACGTCGGCATGTACATCGGTGGTGGCCGGATGGTCGAAGCGCCGTATACCGGTTCCCAGGTCAGGGTCGTTTCGCCCTACCGCTCGGACTACGTGGGCGCGGGCCGGCCCTAGCGGGCACGCTCCAGCTCTGGATCCACGTTCGTTGCTACGGGTACAGGGGGCGCTGCAGGGGTGTCGCGCTGCGCAACACGAGATTCGTTCCTCACGATGAACGCTACCGATGTGACGATCAGCAGTGCTCCGATCCCGATCATCAACGTGATCTCCTCGGACAGGATCAACCACCCAAGGAAGACCGCGACGACCGGATTGACGTAGGCGTAGGTGGAGACCTTCGAGATCGGCCCGTTCTGAAGCAACCATGTGTATGCCGTGAAAGCGAGTAGAGAGCCGAAAACGACCAGGTAGCCGAGTGCAGCGATCGAACTCACGGAGAAGGAGGCTGGGTCGATCCCGGTGAACTCGCCTCCGACCAAGGCCGCCACGGTGAGGATCGCCCCTCCGCACAACATCTGAACCGCGGTGGAAGTGAACGGATCCTTGGGAAGTGCCAGCTTGCCCGACAGGAACGAGCCGGATGCCCACGAGAACGATGCCACGACCAACAACAGGTAGCCGATCCCCCCGGCCCCGCCCTCGGCGCTGCCGGGCACGACCAGGAGAGCGACACCACCGAAGCCAAGGACGATGCCGATAGCAGTGCCTCGCGACACGCGATCGCCCGTCACGGCGCGGAGCACGATGACCCACAGTGGGATCGCTGCGATGATGAGCGCCGTGAGGGCCGACGGCACCGTTTGCTCGGCGACCGCCACCACACCGTTCCCCCCGAAGAGCAACGCCCCACCGATCACCGCGCACGCCCTCAGTTCGCCCAGGTTCACGCGCACCCCCTGGGAACCTCGGCGGATCAACAAGAACCCGTACATCAACATTCCCGCCACGAGGAAGCGCACGCCGGCGCTCGCCATCGGAGGGATGGTCTCGACGGTGACGCGGATCGCAAGGTAGGTCGAGCCCCACACGATGTAGATGACCCAGAGGGCCGACCAGAACAGCCATACGGGTGGGTCGGCTCGCTTGACCTCTTGAGGGTGGCTCATGCAGGTAGAGAACCACTCCTCGTGCCGAGGTCTTCCGCATACGAGCGAAGTCCGAACAATCCAAAGGTCACGTGGACTGGCCACCTCGATCCGCCTCGGCCGCGCCTTCCAATCGAAGGAGGAATTCCTTGATGTGCACCCCCCCGGCGTAGTTGCCGAGCCCGCCCGTGCTCGGAACCACCCGATGGCATGGAACGACTATAGGAACCGGATTACGTCCGAGCGCGCTGCCCGTCGCCCGCACGGCCCTGGGGTTCCGAGCGCGGGACGCGACGGTCGTGTAGGTAGCGACGCGACCCCGCGGTATCTTCTGCGCCGCCCGAAGCACGCGCCGCCCGAATGGCGTTCGTACCAACGAAAGATCCACCGGAGTCTCGAAAGAGCTGAGGTCTCCCTCGAGGTAGGCCAGAAGCTCGGCGCGTGCCGCTTCCGTACCCTTCTCCGAAGCCACGATGCGCGGTCCCAGCCCTGCGGCGACCTGTTCGAGCACGCGGTCCTCGCTCTCCGAATCGAAGGCGATGCGGCACAACCCCTGGGGCGTCGCGACAACGAGCAGACGCCCCAGTGGTGTTGCAACGCTCGAGTACCACGCATCCACCAATCGGTGGTCGATAGCTTCATCCGATATCCGCTCCAGGAACTCTTGCTTTAGCTTCATGTCATCCTCCGTCTCATCGATCGAACTGCGCTCGAGACCCGCTGCCGGGCCGCCGCGGGAGAGCAACCCATCCGGCGTGCGATGGCCTCGTAGTCGAGGTCCTCAACGAAGCGCAGCTGCAAAGTAGCCCGGACCTGTTCCGGAAAGTCCTCGATCAAGGCCGAGAAGTCATCGAGGTATTGATGGTCCCCTGCGACAGGGTCTGGGGGATCGGCGGTCGGGATCGCCCGCCGCGATCGCTCCCTGTGGTTGTCGAACGCGGTGGTGGTCGTTATCCGATACAGCCACGCCCTCAGATGGTTCCCATGTGACAGACGGTCATAGCTCCGCAATGCGCGGAGCAACGCCTCCTGGAGCACATCCTCAGCGTCTTCGCCGGCGAGCTTCCGGGCATGCACCAGTAGCTCGCCACCATGAGCCTCGACAAGCGCCCAGAACGGCGGAAGGCCCAGCGACGCAGTCTTTGATCTTCTCATCACTTTTGGTGTAACCGATGGGGGGGCCGAGATGTGAGCATTAAGGTCAATTCATGCTCGTAGCTGCGGAGAGAGCTTATTCGGATGCAAAGAGATGGATGCGTTCTGCGCGTCCGCGCAGGATCCAGCGGAATCGGTTCGCGTGGCGATCGTTCGGTGGTTTCTTCGTAGCGGGGATCGTCGTCCTTGGAGTCATTTCGCTGATCGCTCCCAACAGCTTCGGCGCACCGGGGACCAACACCCTCGGGACGGGGTGGCCTCTCATGGCGATTCTCGGCCTCATCACAGCCAGTCTGCTGTACGCCTTCGTGCGCCGTAGGAGTCTGGCCTGGTTACTCACGCGGATTCGAGATCCGTACCGGCGACGAATGAACGACCACCCGAGCTTCGATGGCGCTGCCGATGCACTGGCCGAGTGTCCAAACCCCTACAGGACACGGTTCGCGCTGAACTACGTTTGGATCCCCATCGGATTGACCGTATTGGGAGCCACCTTCGCGTTCTCGGTCGCGTACTTCGTGATCGATGCTGTGGGCGCTCGATTCATGGTCGGGTGGGGTCAAGCCGTGTACGCGGCCGTGTTCGTAGCGCTGAGCGTCTTGACCCTTGCCGTCGCGGCGGGTCGCCTCTCGACCTGGCGGCTCGCAACCAGCGTTCTCAAGGAAGTGAACACCGGCTACGTGTGATGGTGACCTCTGCGCGGCGGCAACGCGCTTGCGACTGCCCTCCATAGTCGCGGGCCGTCCCCAGCGAAGACATCGCCCGCGACGAGACCCGTCTCGTCTTGGATAGAGCGGAGCTCACGCTCTCTGTCGACTCCTTCACCGCAATTCACGGCGATGCAGGCGACCTTCGAGGGGCGGACTGTCGTCGCCATCTGTTCGTAGGTCGCCACCATCTCGGCGAGCGGCGGGAGCTTCGTATATGGAGGTTCCTCGATCGCATCTCGCCCCGCCTTGTGGCACAGGACCATGACGTCCGGGCAGGCGCCGTGCAAGAGACCCAGCGTTACCGCCGAGTACGCCGGGTGCCACAGACTCCCTTGTCCTTCGACCATCACTATGTCGGTCGAGGGGTGCGTCTCGCAGGCGAGTCGCTCCGACGCCCCGGCAACGAAGTCCGAGATGACGCGATCGACGGCGATCCCCCACCCGGCGATGAGGATGCCCGTTTGTCCCGTGGGCACGAACTGAGTGGAGTAGCCCTCCGCGTGACCGGCGGACGCGAGCTCGAGCGTGGCAGTCATCTTTCCAACTGCACAGTCACTTCCCACGGTGAGAACCACCCTCTTGGGCAGTGCCAGGGTGCGCCCCGAGAAGAGGGCGATGTCGGCGGGCGGATCCCTCACATCCCATAGCTGGGCGCCATGACGGCGCGCCAGCCGAACCAGCTCGGGATCCTCGTTCAAGAAAACATGCAGGCCGTTCGCGATCTCGAGGCCGTGCTCGATAGCAGTCACGACCCAGGCCCGCCAGTGGTCCGGGATCCAGCCTCCTGGAGTTGCTACGCCGAGCAAGAGAGAGGTTGGCTCGTATGCGAGACCCTGCTGCACGTCTGGGACGATCGGTGCGTCCCGGCCCAACTGGGGCAAGACATCGATGAGAGAGCGCCCCGCATGCTCTCGATCCACGACCGCCGCGATCCGCCCACGCCCGTACTTGATGACGCCATGTGCGGTCTTGGCGTTCCGTGCTGTGAGCCAGCCATCGGCCAGAACCAACCAGGATCGCTCCTCGCTCACAAGGATGCGTCCTTTACCCCGAGACCGGGGCCCGGTGGAAGAGTCATGACGCCCTTGTCGTAGGACACCCCGGGGTAGGGATCTTCAGCCAGGAGCAGGGGTCCGTCCAGATCCGCATGATCAACCAGCGCAGATACCCGCGCTTGGGCCGTGGCCGCGACCCCCGATTCGAGGTCGCACCCCAGCATCACCCCGAGCCCAACCCCTCGAGCCACAGCGATAGCACGAACGGTTTCACGGATGCCTCCACACTTTCGGAGTTTGAGGTTCACGCCGTTAACTACGCCGGCAAGACGCCCAACCTCCTCGGACGTGCGCGCATCCTCGTCTGCGTACACGGGTATCGAGGTGGACGTCGACACCTCGCGAAGAGCGTCGAAGTTGCCGCGCTCGATCGGCTGTTCACACAGCTCGATATCAAAACGCTCCAAAGCATGCAGCCGGTCCTTCGCCTCATCAATCTCCCATCCTTCGTTTGCGTCGAGACTGAGTCGTCCGCCGTACACCCCACGGATGGCCGCGACCACCTCGACGTCGCCGTCGAAGCCCACCTTCATCTTGATCACGGGATGATCCGCCAATCGCCGTGCGCGCGCGACCATGTCCTGGACGTCGTCGATAGGCACGGTCACGCTCGTGACCGGCAGCTCCCGGGTCCGAAGACCGAGCAACTCGGAAACCGAGATCCCAGCGAGCTTTGCCGCCAGGTCGTGAAGAGCTATGTCGAGTGCGCACCGCGTCGAACCGGCGGGTGCCAAGGCTGCGACGCCCTCGAGATCGAAGGGTCCCTCGAGGCGAGCTAGATCGAGCGCCTCGATCTCCTCGACCACCGAGTCGGGAGTCTCCCCAGAACGATCATCGGGGCTGGCTTCCCCCAACCCAACGGTGTCGCCGTAACGCACTGACACAAAGACGTTCATGGCCGATTCCCACGTCATCGTGGAGATCGAGAACGGCTCCGCGAGGGGTAGCTCAACGACCTTCGCCTCTACCTCAAAGTTGCGCCCGGGCATCGCCACAATTGTTCTACGG
>JALZOM010000113.1 GCA_030913945.1 Actinomycetota bacterium | reverse complement strand
GTGTAGAGGGCTAGCCGGTCGCCGGGCTCGAGCTTGATCACGGTTTCGGCCAACCCCGGATCCTCGAACCACCCCAGAGCCCTGTTGCGGGGCCCCTCCAGGAAATACCCGGCGCCCTTGCCGGAACGGTTAGAGCGGATCAGGAAGGGCGAGGGATGGCCCATGTTGAGCCAGTGCACCTCGCCCGACACGAGATCGATGCTGGCGTAAAGCGTGGTCGTGAACGAATCGGGTTCCGTGGCTTCCAGCAGAACCTCGTTGGCCCTCGCGATCACCCGTCGAGGGCCCGACCCGACGCTGCGCTCGGCGCGGAGGGCCGACAAGGCAACCGTCGCCATCAGGGCCGCTCCGATCCCCTTTCCGGAGGCGTCCCCGACCACCGCTGTCAGCGTCCTGCCGTCGACGTCGATGTCGTACCAATCACCACCAACGAGATTGGCTTGCCGTTGCAGTGGAACGAGACGGGCTCCCGGCGAATCGGGCATCGTCCTTTGCAGCAGATTGCGCTGGATCGAGCCCGCTATCTGCAGTTCCCGGTCCTGGAGCGCAAGTTGCTGCAGGCGTCGGAGTCCCGCCTGCATCTCCTCGAACCGAGATGCCAGCTCCTCGACCTCGTCACCAGACTTGATCTCGATTCGCTGATGAAAGTCACCGCGCCCGATAGCGCGCGCCGCCTCAACCAAACGCGAGAGATCCTGGGCCAACCGACGGGGAATCAGGAGGGTCAGAAAGACGCCGGTAGAGATGACGCCGATCAGAACGATCAGCAACGTGATCACGGCTTGGTTCGAACGCGCCACCAGGTCGGCTTCCGTTCGGTTGAGGGTGATCGCCTGAAAACGCCGCAACCCACGCCCAAGCGCCTGGATCTGATCGATAGCGGCGGCGCCCTCCGAGCCCAAGGCGCCAAATGCCAACCCTCGTTCACCGCTTTCAGCCAGCATCACAACGCGGTCATCAACAAGGGTTTGGAAGCTCTCTCCCTCAGCCTCGATGTCCTGCAGCAGTTCTCGCTCGCGATCGGAGGTGAAGAGCTCACGTGCGCGCTCCTTAGCGGCCTCGGAAGCTTGAACCTCGGTTCGATACTCCGCTAGAAGAGAGCGCTGGTTGGGATTGATGACGAATCCCCGGATCGCAGCCGACTGCGCTGTGTATGAGCGGACAATCTCGTCAACGGCGATAACACCGGGCACGGCTGAGTCGAATACGCGCCCTTGGACGCTCCGGACGGATCCGAACAGCAGCAACGTCACCCAGCCGAGCAACAGCATCAAGAAGATCAGGAGGCCGAAGCCACCGACGATCTTCTGGCGTAGGGAAAGTCTCACCACGAAAGTATCCTCGACCGATGAAAGCTCGACACAAGATCCTTCTGGGCGCGGGGGCAGCAGCCGCGTACGCCTTGTATGAGCCTTACAGATACAGGCTGGTCTTCGCCCGGGTCCCCGTGAGGCCATCGACCCCATCGCTGTCGATCCTTCATGTCTCCGACACCCATCTACAGGCGAAGGACGAACGCCGGGCAGCGTGGGTGAAGTCGATCCCACAGCGGCTCGGAGGCGTACCGGATCTGGTACTCGTCACCGGAGACCTCATCGAAGACAACAGTGGTGTGTCGACAGCCGTGTCGGTTTTGAACGCACTCGAGGCTCGGCTAGGGCGTTTCTACGTCCTTGGATCACACGATTACTACGTGTCGCGTTTCCGACCCCCGACGAGTTACTTCGCTAAACATCACACTCCAGTCAAGGCACCGCTCGCAAACACTCTCGCCCTGGAGGCGGGTTTGCAGGGAAAGGGTTGGATACCTCTTACGAATCGTGCACACGTGATCGATTCGCCTGCGGGTCCCGTGCGCGTAGCGGGCGTAGACGATCCGTATCTGAACCGACATTCCACAGATCACATCAAGCGGGATCCGGGCGACGTCGCGGCGATCGCGCTCGTCCACGCTCCGGACGTCGTTTCCGAGTGGATCCTGGCGGGATTCGATCTCGTTCTCGGTGGTCATACGCACGGGGGCCAGGTCCGGGTGCCCGGCGTGGGCGCGCTCGTAACGAATTGCGACCTTCCTACGCAGCTTGCGAGCGGCTTGCACAGGATCGGACATGGGTGGCTCCACGTGAGTCCGGGCCTCGGAACCGGGCGGTTCACGCCGGTCCGCTTCGCATGTCGCCCGGAGGCGACCCTGCTCCAACTCGTGCCTGGCTAGACTTCGCCTTCCGGGTGCGAGGCGTCGGTGAACTCGCGCATCAGGCCCGTAACCAGGAACGCGGTTTGCTCCCCGATGTCGACCGCGTGGTCTCCGAAACGCTCGAGGTAGCGCGCCACGAGGATGAGGTTCGTCGCCCATTCGAACGCTTCTTCATCGCCGGCGTAATCCTTCAATTCGTCGAGCATGCCCCGGTTCAGGCGATCGAGGACGCTGTCCTTGATGGGCAACTGCTCCGCTAGATCGGCATCGGATGAGGAGAACGCAGTCATCGCAACTTCCAGCATGTCGTCTGCCCGCGCCCCCATCTCGACCAGCCGGTGCACCATCGGTGAATCCGGAGGATACGGGTGTCCGCTCTGAACAAACTTTGCGATGTTGACGCACAGGTCACCCATGCGTTCGACATGCACGTTCGAATGAAGGATCGCACTGACCAACCGCAGGTCCTTGGCGACGGGTGCCTGAAGGGCGATGAGGTTCAGGACCCGGGACTGAGTGGCGAGGTAGATGTCATCGACCCGATCATCGCCCTGGATGACCTCCTGCGCCATCTCGGCATCTCGCTTCTCGAGGGAGGCGATGACACGGGCCAGTTGGGCCCGCACGAGACCGGCCTCAGCCAGGAGGCCATTCGATGCGACGGTGAGCTCTTCTGCGAAGTTGACCCTGGGCATGCCTAGACCTTATCCATTCGTGGAGGGGGGACGGATACCCGCGATCCGGCCAGGCTGAACATCACGCGAACTTTCTACGAACACAAGCTCCCGTAGGGGCTGCGAAGGTCGATCCAGACCATAGACTTTCTAACGAGAGTGAGCACAAGGTGAACGACACGCTTCCGATCGTGATCAGCGCCCTGCTGGCGGTGACCTGCCTTGTGTTGCTCGCCAAGCTCCGGGCCTTGGCCCGCAGTACGGAGCAGTCTCGCGATGGCCTGAGCACTCGGTTGAGCAGCCAGCTCTCCGATGTCGAGCGAGAAAGGCGACGGTCGGTCGAGCTCCTCGAGAGGATGGACGAAGGAGTCCTCGTCCTGAACGACACTCTAACTCCGGTTACGGCCAACGGAGCGGCTCGCCGGTTGCTCGGGTTCGACAGCCCCACCCCGGCGCACGTTGGCTCGGATGAGATCCTCTCACTGGCTCGGCGGGCGATGGTCGAAAGTCGTCACGTCGAAGAAGCCCTGCAGCTTTGGCCTCAACGAGTCACCGTTCGCGTGCGAGCCATCCCCCTCGAGGATCAGGGAGGAGTCGCCGTCGTCCTCCAGGACGTAACGGAGGAATTGGGCACGCAGCGGATCCGACGCCAATTCGTTGCCAATGCATCGCACGAGCTGAAGAGCCCGGTCGCAGGGATGCAGGCCTTGTCGGAGGCGATCCGTGACGCGGTACACGACGACCCTTCGATGGCGGAACGCTTTTCGGAGAAGCTGATCGGCGAAGCGGAGCGACTCGGGAGACTGATCTCAGATCTGCTGGATCTATCACGACTAGAAGACCCCGCCAACGTCTCACGCCGCTCCACCAACCTCTCGCGTGTGGCCCAGGAGCAGATCGAACAGGTTCATGCCGCCGCAAGCTCGAAGGAGATGCACTTCGACCACCACATCGACGACGACGTGTGGGTGCAGGGGGATCATCAGCAACTGGGTTTGATGATCCGGAATCTGCTCGACAACGCCATCAGATATACCCCTGAACGAGGAGCTGTGACTTTGTCGGTCTCAGCCAACCGTAACGATGCCGTGCTATCCGTATCCGATACCGGGATGGGTATCCCGCTCAAAGCACAAGCCCGCGTCTTCGAACGTTTCTACCGCGTGGACAAGGATCGCTCACGGGATCGTGGAGGCACCGGTCTCGGTCTTTCGATCGTGAAACACGTCGTTGAGCTGCACGGGGGGCATGTCTCGCTGGACAGCGAGCTCGGCGAGGGATCGACATTCACGGTTCGACTTCCCTCCGGGACGCCGGAAAGGCCCGCGATGCGGTCCGTCGCGAGTTAGGGAAGGTCGATGCCCAAAGTGCTGCTCATCGAAGACGAAGTGGGCCTCGGCGAAGCGCTTGAGTACCAACTCCAGCGCGAGGGCTACGAGGTGGAACGCGCCACGGACGGCGCGCAGGGCCTCGAGTGGTTCAGGGCGAACGGAGCCGATCTCGTCCTGCTGGATCTCATGCTTCCGGGGCTTCCTGGCGAAGAGGTCTGCAAGGAGATCCGCAAGTCATCGACCATCCCTATCATCAT
Source organism: Actinomycetota bacterium (assembly GCA_030913945.1). Classification (GTDB taxonomy): domain Bacteria; phylum Actinomycetota; class CADDZG01; order CADDZG01; family WHSQ01; genus JACCXF01. Next base: position 6,492 of record JALZOM010000113.1, on the reverse strand, counting down.
GCTTACCGCTCGCGACTCGGAGATCGACAAGGTAGTTGGACTCGAGATCGGGGCCGATGACTACGTCACTAAGCCATTCAGCACCCGCGAGCTGATGGCGCGCATCAAAGCGGTGATGCGCAGAACTTCCGGCGAACGTGACTCCGGCGATGGGGTTCTGGAGGGCGGCGGGGTACGGCTCGACCCGGACCGCTTCGAAGTTGTCGTAAGGGGACAAGGCGTACACATGCCCAGGAAGGAGTTCGAGCTGCTCGAACTCCTTATGGAGAATTCGGGCCGTGTGTTGACGCGTGAGACGCTCATCGATCACATCTGGGGCTCTGACTACTACGGCGACACCAGGACCTTGGATGTGCACATCAAGCGACTCCGATCCAAGTGCGAGGTAGATCCCCACGAGCCGAAGCACCTCGTGACGATCAGAGGCCTCGGTTACAAGTTCGTGCCTTAGGGGCCGATCTCTCGCGACAGTGACTCGATGTTGCCGGTGAGCATGTAGCGGAGGCGTTCTCCGATCATCACTGAGTGGTCGGCTATGCGCTCTAGGGCCCGGCCCGCTACCAGCGTCTGGATGGCCTCCGGGACCGCGAACGGTCCTTGCAGCTCCAGGATGGCGGTCATCAGGCGGCGCAAGTAGGAATCCATCGCGTCATCTCGTTGCTCGAGGCTATGTGCGACCCGAAGATCTCGTTGAGTGAACGCTCGCACGGCGGTTGCAAAGAGCTCTTGGGCCTCCTGGGCCATCGTTCCCAAGATCTCGAACGTGGTCGGATTCGCGGCGAGGAGATGATGTTCGGGCGCAAGCTTGGCGATGCGCAAACACAGATCACCGGTTCGCTCGAGGTCTCCAACGATCCGTACGACGGACACTACAAGGCGCAGATCGGAGGCTACAGGGCTCTGTCTGGACAACAGGTCGTAACATCGCTCCGTAAGGGCGACAAACATGCTGTCGATCGCATCATCGCCGGCGATCACGCGTGCGGCGAGGTCGAGGTCTCCGGTCAACAAGACCTCGGCGGAGCTGGCCAGAGCATCCTGCACCCTGAGCCCCATCACGTCGACCTGAAGAGCTAGGTGCTGCAAGTCGAGCGCGTAGGCGGCTCGCAGGGGCGTGACGTCGGGCTCGCCCGAGGGCGCAACGTCGTCTGCGCGGGTTCTAGCCGAAACGTCCCGTGACGTAGTTCTCGGTCCTTTCGTCGCTAGGGTTCGTGAACATCTGCTCTGTCTTGTCGTACTCGACCAACACACCCGTACGGCGATCCTGCTCCTCATTGACCTCAGCGGTGAAGAAGGCCGTCATGTCACTTACGCGTGCGGCCTGCTGCATGTTGTGGGTTACCACCACGATGGTGAACTCGTCCTTGAGGTTCTGCATGAGATCTTCGATGCGCCCCGTAGCGATGGGATCGAGGGCCGAGCAAGGTTCGTCCATGAGGATCACATCGGGCCTCACCGCTATGCAGCGGGCGATGCACAATCTCTGTTGTTGGCCTCCAGACAAGCCCATCGCCGACTCCTTTAGCCGGTTCCTCACTTCGTCCCACAAGGCCGCCTTCTGCAGGGACTCCTCGACGACATCATCGAGATCGCCCTTGAACCCGGCGACCTTCGGCCCGAACGCGATGTTGTCGTAGATGGACTTGGGGAACGGGTTTGGTTTCTGGAACACCATCCCGATCCGACGCCGCACTTCTACTGGATCCACCCTCTTGTCGTATAGGTCCGCGCCGTGATACCGAACGGACCCTTCGACGCGAGCGGTTTCGATCAGGTCGTTCATGCGATTGAAGCACCGCAACATGGTGGTCTTCCCGCAACCGGATGGGCCGATCAAGGCAGTGATCTGGTTCTGCGCAACGGACAGGGACACATCTCTGATCGCTCTAAAGGGGCCGTAATAGACGGCGAGGTCGGCGACCTCGAAGACGGGTTCGCTCGACAACTTCGCGTTAGGACTACGGGCCCCCGTGTCGATGTGAACGTTGCGGGGCGAGTCTGTGGTTACCGTTTCCATCACCATTTCCTCTCGTAACGGTTGCGCAGGATGATCGCGATCGCATTGGCCGACAGAGTCATCATCAACAGCACGATGATGGCCGCCGACGTCAGAGCTCGGAAATCTTCATTCGGGAGGCTCGTCCATCTGAAAACGACGACGGGAAGGGCCGTGTATCCCTCGCGAAGAGATTCGAAGAAACCTCTCCCACCAGTGGCCAGAAGCCCGGTGGTAGCGCCGACAACGAGGAGGGGGGCAGTCTCTCCGATGGCCCGAGAGATCGAGAGGACGGTCCCCGTCAGGATCCCTGGAGCTGCGGCGGGCAGGACATGGCTCCGGATCACTTCCCAACGGGTAGCCCCCACTCCGAAGCCGGCCTCACGGATGCTGTCTGGTACGGCGCGCAGGGCTTCCATAGAGGTGATTATGACGATCGGGAGCACCAGGACCGCCAGAGTCAGGCCCCCGGCCATCACGGTTTTCCCGCCCGTCAGGGGAGCCAGGACCTGGACGAAGATGACCAGGCCCAGGAGCCCGTAGACGATCGAAGGGACGCCCGCGAGATTGCGGATGTTCACGTCGATGAATCGATTGAAGCGAGTGTCGGAGGCGTACTCCTCGAGGTAGATGGCGGCGGCTATCCCGACCGGGAATGCCATCACCACCACGAACACGAGCAGGAGCAGCGACCCGACTATCCCTTGCCCCACCCCCGCTGTCGCTGGAGTTACAACCGTCAACCGTCCCTGTAGAAACTCACCGCCCCGCTCCTGGAACACCCCGAGGCCGCCGCGGACCACGTCCACGATCAAAACCAGGAGTATCAGTAGGGAGAGGAGGAGGGCGAACAAGAGCGCCGCCTGGAAGAGGATGCCTTTTATGTCGGTGCTCCGGCCCCTCAGGTTTTGTGCAACCACATCCGAGGTACTGGGGCCCTTCGCTGCGATCGCCATCAGTACTTCTGCCTCACGCGGCGCACGAACCGGTCACTGATCACGTTCAAAGCGAGGGTGACGAGGAAAAGCAACAGACCGATGAAGTAGAGGCTCTCGAAGGTCCCCTCGGTGCCTCTGACCTGGTCGCTTCCGATGGCCAGCGCGGTCATCGCCGCGGTCATCGTCTGGCCCGGGGCCACGGGATCCAGGGTGAAGGCCGAACCGCCGGTCGCTCCCGACGCGATGGCCACGATCATCGTCTCGCCGATGGCCCGCGAGAGGGCCAGGATCAACGACGCGACCACCCCCGAGACGGCGGCAGGAACCACCACGCTCAGGGTGGTCGAACGCTTCCGGGCGCCCATCCCGTAGGAGGCCTCCCGCAACGACTGGGGAACCGATCTGAATGCGTCCTCCGCAACCGCCGCTACCAGGGGAGTGATGAGGACCCCGACGGCGATGCCGGCCGCAGCCATATTGAAGAACTGCGCTCCCGGGACGAACCGCTGAACGATCTGCGGCGTGATCCAGGTGATCGCGAAGAAGCCAAGCACCACGCTGGGAACGCCGGCGAGCACCTCTAGGATCGGCTTCAGGTACCTGCGGACGCGCGGCTTCGCGTACTCGGAGAGATAGATCGCAGCCCCCAACCCCAAGGGGGCGGCGACCAGCATCCCGATGCCCGACACGAGAAGAGTGCCGGCGAAGATAGTCATCACATCGAAGGAACCTCGTCGAGGGAACCATCCCTCGCTGGGCGCGATCAGAGTCCCCAGATCCACCTGGGTGAGGAAGAAAGCGGCTCGGCCCAAAAGCGAAAACACGATGGCCGCGCTAACGACAACCGAAAGCACCGCCGCACCCTTGAAGGCGCGACGGATCATCGTCTCCTTCCGGCGTCGCCGGGGGTTCCCCGACAGGTCGATGCCGGTGGGACTCATCGCTGCTTGCGCCACACCACTCCCTCAATAGGCAATGCTGGTGCGGGATCGGTGACCCCGCACCAGCCCTACAACCCTGCTCTTAAGCTATCCCTCTCGTGACCCGGTTTCTTGGGACTCCCAGACACCCCGTGTAGCGTCGAGGTCCTCCGTGGCGAGGTCTACGTAACCGACCTCACTCACCGATGCGATGCCCTCCTCGGAGAGGTAGAGGTCGACGTAGGCCTGAACCTCCGGCCGGTCGGCGCTCTCCGTCTTCACGTAGATGAAGAGGTCACGAGCGATCGGATAGTCGCCGCTCGAGATGGTCTCGGGGTTGGGCTCGACGCAGTCGTCGCCCTCTTCAGCGATCGGTAGCGCCTTCACCGTCTCATCGTTGGACTGGTAGAACGCGTAACCCACCCAGCCCAAGGAGGTGTCGCTACCCGAGATGCCCTCGATGATCACGTTGTCGTTGGCGGACGCCTGGTAGTCCGGTCGGATAACCGGGTCGTCCTCCTTGATCTTCCGCTCCTCGTATGCGATGTCCTCCATCACGATCTCGGCGAAGGAGTCGAAGGTTCCCGACTCCTCACCCGGAGCAGTGACGTCCAGAGGGACGTCGGGGTAAGGAGCGTGACCGGCTCCGGCCTCCTCAGCCAGGTCGTTCGCGTCCGACCAACTCTCGAATCCCTCGGACTCCGGACCCAGCAGAGCGTAAAGATCGTGGAAGTCGAGGCAATCGACCTCGCTGTTGTTGACGGACGTGATCACGGATAGCCCGTCGATCGCCACCTTCAGTTCGATGAACTCGATGCCGTTCTTCTCGCACACCTCGACCTCTTCCGGATCGATCGGCCGGGAGGCGTCGGAGATGTCGGTCTGGCCGTCGCAGAAGAGCTCGAAGCCGTCGGACGTGCCGGGGCCATCGATCTTCACCGCAACCTCCGGGTTCTCCGCAATGAACTTCTCGCCCACGGCCACCGAGATCGGCTCCACCGTGGAGGATCCAGAAACCACTACCTCACCGGAAAGCGCTTCGGAGTCGCCTCCACCTCCGGAATCGGTATCGCCCGAATTGTCGGCACAGCCCGCGCCGACGAGGGCGAGCGCCAGAGCGACGAGCAGGGTCTTAAGCCAGACCTTGTCGCGCGTATTCGTCATTAAACGATTCCTCCTCGTTAACAAGGACCCGCCACGGGTCCGAGCTCCACGTCGGAGCTCAACCAATCCGCAAGCTAGCAACGGGATGTGGCAAACCGGCATCCTGTTCATGAACTCCGCGCGAACAGCCCCCACGGTGCCTGGGTCTGCGCAAGGAGTTGAGCGAGTCCCTACTGAGGAGGCGACGTCACCCGGAGGGAGGCTCAAAACGGTGGCCCGCCGGAGCGGTGGCGGCGCCTCCCCAGGCCTCACGGAGTGGTGGCGGCGCCCCCGCAGGCGCTGTGGGATGCTGAAGGCTCACGGGAAGTGGCGCAGCTTGGCAGCGCGCAGCGTTCGGGACGCTGAGGTCGCGGGTTCAAATCCCGCCTTCCCGACCAGAAGAACCGCAGCCAGGAGGCTATTTAGATACTCCGGACCGACGCTCTCTCCTCGTCACTGGCCCCGGTTTGGACACGCGTGCGTTCGTAGAGGTCCCCGAGCCGTGCAGTGAGCAGGTCATCCTGCTCCGGAAACACATGCCCGTAAAGTTGCAGCGTCGTGGTGATGTCCCCATGTCCTAATCGCCTCTGCACCGCTACCTGATTCGCCCCCTCGGCGATCATCAGCGCGGCGGCCGTGTGACGCATCTCGTGCGGGGTCAGTGGCGCAAGGCCCGCGTGCTCCACTGCTGGGTGCCAATAACGCTTGAGGAAATTCCCATAATCGAGGTGGCCGCCATTGGGCGACGGAAAAACGTACTCAGACTCAGGTGCTCGGGCAAGGTGCTCAGCGAGCAGCTCGGCCAGGAACACCGGCATGGGGACCGTGCGTCGGCCGCTAGCCGTCTTAGTCTCCTCCACATAGCGGTAGTGGCCATTCTCGCCGCGCTCGAGCGACCCCACCACCTTGATCTGTCGGCGGAGCATGTTTAGGTGGTTTCGCTTGAGTCCAGCAAGCTCCCCCCACCGCAAACCGAGGTAGCACCCGACGTAAACCAGAACCACGAAAGCGCTCATCCATCGCGGTCACCAGCTCTTCGACTTGCTCGGCAGTGAGATATCTGCGCTCCCTGTTCTCGACGCGCGGTAACCCAACGCGCCGCAGGGTGACTCGAGGATGAGTCGATCCTCAACTGCCTCTCGCAGGATTCCGCCGAAGATACGGTACGCCTCTCGCACTGTCCGGGGTGCGAGCCCCTTGTTTCCACTGAGTTTCCTCTCGGCGCCTCCCCATATTCGTCCTTTTGCGCTTGATTCAGGTTACGGGTTCGTGGACTTCATCTGGCGCGTGGGTCGCGTCGGTGAATCAGCTTTCCGCCGCTTCTCCCAGGGTAGGACACATGAATGCCTACAACAAGGCAGATAGGAGTCAAATTTCGCTAGTCAGATATGACCAGGCGCCCTCGCTTAGAAATCCACAAAAGAACAGGGGGGAAGGGGGCGTTACGAAGCAGAGGGTCCATTGGAGACCTTCCTCAACAGAGCTCGGGCAAACA
>JALZOM010000190.1 GCA_030913945.1 Actinomycetota bacterium | reverse complement strand
CTTCTGCGAGAGCGTCATGAGGATCTGCGTAGGGAGAGGGAGTGTGCCACCCAACCCATCGAACATCCCGGCGAACGTCGGCACGATGAAGATAAGCATCACGACCACCAAGGCGCCGGCGATGCCTGCCACGGCGATCGGATAGGTCATCGCCGATTTGACCTTCTGACGCAGCTTGTAGTCCGCCTCGAGGCCGTCAGCCACCTTGTTCAGCACGATGTCGAGCTGTCCGCCGGTCTCGCCGGCCTTGACCATCGAGATGTACAGCTTGCTGAAGATCTTCGGGTGCTTCGACATGGACGCCGACAGGCTCGAGCCCTTCTCCACGTCGTCGCGCAGCCCGGTGATCGCTTCGGAGAGCTTGGAGTTCTCGGTCTGCTCGGAGAGGATGTTCAAGGTCCTCATGAGGGAGAGGCCGCTGTTGATCATGGTTGCGAACTGGCGCGAGAAGATGGCCAGGTCCTTGAGCTTCACCTTCTGGGGAAGGATGCGGAGCTCCATCTTCATGGAGACCTTGGCCTCTTTGGTGATCTGGATGGGGACCATCCCCTGGCCTCGCAGCCGGGTTGCTACTGCTCCCTCACCGTCCGCTTCCATCTTGCCTTCGAGGACGCGGCCCTCCTTGGTTCGTACGCGATATGCGAACGAGTCGGCCATCTCTAACCCTTCCCTACTAGACGGTTGAACTCTTCAACGTGATGCGAACGCTCCAGCCCCATCTCGTACGTGACCTTGCCCTTCTTGACGAGCTCGGCGAGGTGCTGGTCCATCACCTGCATGCCGAACTTGGCGCCGGCCTGCATGGATGTGTAGATCTGGTGCGTCTTTCCTTCACGGATGAGGTTCCGGATGGCAGGGGTAGCCACCATGACCTCGGCGGCAACCGCACGACCCTTGCCGTCGCTGGTCGGAAGAAGTTGCTGCGAAACGACTCCGGCGATGGTGCCCGAGATCTGAACCCGGATCTGTTGCTGCTGGTGCGGCGGGAAGACATCGATCATCCGGTCGATCGACTGCGGGGCATCCTGAGTGTGCAGGGTCCCGAAGACGAGGTGACCGGTCTCGGCCGCGGTCAAGGCCGTCGAGATCGTCTCGAGGTCGCGCATCTCACCGACGAGGATCACGTCGGGATCCTGGCGCAGCACCCGCTTGAGTGCCTCACCGAACCCATAGGTGTCCGTGCCTACCTCGCGCTGGTTCACAACCGCCTTCTTGTGCTTGTGGAGGAACTCGATCGGATCCTCGACGGTCATGATGTGCTCCGCCCGCTCGCTGTTGATCATGTCGATCAGCGCTGCCAGGGTCGTCGACTTGCCGGAGCCGGTGATACCCGTGACCAGGACCAGTCCGCGGCGCAGGTTCGCGAACTCCTTCACCGTGTCGGGCAAGCCGAGGTCATCGACCGACTTGATCTCATAGGGGATAAGGCGCATGACGGATGCGAGCGCGTCTCGTTGCTGGAACACGTTCACGCGAAAACGCGCCTTGCCCGGAAGGGCGTAGGAGACGTCGAGCTCGAGGTTCTCTTCGAAGTTCTCTCGCTGCTTCTGCGTCAGCATCGAGTAGATGATCTCCTGCAGGTCCTTGGGAAGGAGTTTCCGGTACCCCTTGAGCGGTGCCAGCTCGCCGTGCACTCGGATCGTGGGCGCGAGGCCGGCGGTAAGGTGAAGATCCGAGCCGTGCCCTTCTAGGACGGCGATGAGGAACTCCGCCAGGTTCGGCTCTTTCTCCTCCTCGACGACCTCGACGGAGGACTGGCTGGGAGCGGCGGCTTCCACCATCGGCAGATCGTCGGCGCCGAAGGAGTCAATAGCGGATGGTGCGGCTGCGCCGTCGTGGTTCCCGTTCGTGGGAGCCACCACCGCAGCCTCGGGAGCCACGTGGAGCGACTCCATCGAAGGTGCGGCACCCGGCGCACCGCTGGTTGCTCCGTTGCCGGGACCGTAGGCCACGTCCAGGGCGGCCAGAAGATCGGGTCGGTGTGCGACCGCGGCGAGGACCGGCATCCCGACCCCCTTGGAGATCTCTTCGACGCCGAGATGATTGCGGGGGTCGGCCATCGCGATAACGAGATTGCCTTCCTCCACACCGAGCGGAAGCGCGAGTTGCCTGCGGGCGACTTCCTCGGGTACCAGCCCAACCGCCTGCTCCGAGGGGACGAGGATGTCGAGATCTGCGAACGGCAGGCCGATCTGGACCGCGCGCGCCTTCAGCAGGTCTTTCTCGCCGACCACCTCACGCTCCAGGAGCACCTTCCAGGCCGACCGGCCTGTGCGAGTTTCCTCTTCTGCGGCCGCGCTCAATTGCTCGGGGGTCACGAGACCCTGCTCGAGCAGAACTGCGCCAAGCTCTTTCTGTGTCTGTGTCATCTCATCTCCCTGTCACTCCGCACATTGGTTATCGGCTACAGCGCCGGTCAGTTGAGCCGGTTGAGGGGAACGCGGTGAAAACGCCCTAGACCACGACCCGCAGGACTTCTTCGATCGACGTGTGACCCTGCTTCACCTTGGCCATGCCGTCATCGCGCAAGGTGATCATTCCCTGCGCTATCGCCACCCGTTTGATCTCCTCCGAAGAGGCGTGATCGACTACGAGCTTCTCGATCTGTTCCGTTACGACCATCACCTCGTGCAGGGCCAGCCGGCTCTTGTAACCGGTGCTGGTGCACGCGGCGCATCCCGCCGCTCGATGAAGCTTCGGCAGCTCCTCATCCGCTGCGTACGGGAAGTTCGCCGCTTGGAGCTCCTCGGGAGTGGGCATATACGGCTCCTTGCACTTGCCACAGAGCTTCCGGGCCAGGCGCTGAGCGAGAACACAGTCCAGGGCCGATGCCACGAGGTACGGCTCGATGCCCATCTCGACCAACCGGGTCAGCGCCGAGGGGGCGTCGTTCGTGTGCAGCGTCGACAACACCAGGTGTCCGGTTAGCGCAGCCTCGGTTGCGATCTGCGCCGTTTCCCGGTCCCGGATCTCGCCGATGAGGACGATGTCGGGGTCCGATCGCAGGATCGAGCGGAGGGCCGAAGCGAAAGTGAGGCCCGCCTTCGGGTTCGTCTGCACCTGATTGATCCCGGGGAGCCGGTACTCGACCGGGTCCTCGACCGTGATGCAGTTCACCTCGGTGCGGTTGAGGATGTTCATCGTTGCGTAGAGCGTCGTGGACTTCCCGGATCCGGTGGGACCCGTCACGAGGATCTCGCCGTACGGCTTCTTGAAGGACTTCTGGAAGCGCTGGAAATTCTGTGGGAGGAAGCCCAGATCCTGTAGCTCCAGGAGGACGCTCGACTTATCGAGGATCCGCATCACGATCTTCTCCCCGTACACAGTGGGCAACGTGGCCACTCGGATGTCGATCTGCTTCCCCTGGACCACGACCCCCATACGACCGTCCTGCGGGATCCGGCGTTCGGCGATGTTGATGTCCGCCATGATCTTGAGACGGCTCGTGATCCCTGCCTGCAGAGCCTTGGGCGGATTCATGATCTCGTGGAGAACGCCGTCGATCCGGAACCTCACCAGGAGGGTTTTCTCGCCCGGCTCGATGTGGATGTCGGACGCCCGGTCGTTGACCGCTTGGGTGACCAAGAGGTTGACGAGCTTGATGATGGGAGCATCGTCCGCCCCGGCGCTGGCCAGCTGGGCCTCGAGAGTCGCGCTCTCGGCCTCGTGCTCGTCTACCGCCTCTTCGACCAGGGACTCGGCCGCGCGGTCGAGCCTGTAGAGACGATTTATCGCGTTCTGTACATCCGCCTTCGTAGCGACGACCTGCTTGATATCCCGTTTCGTCAACGCCCGGATGTCATCGAGCGCCACCACGTTGGCCGGCTCGGACATCGCGAGAACGAGCACGGGCCCCTCGAACCGCACCGGGATGCAGCTGTGCTTACGGGCCACCGCCTCCGGCACGAGGGCGACGGCACTTTGATCTATGTGCTCCTCGCCGAGGTCGACGAAGTCAAGGTTCAGGAGCTCGGCGAACACCGACACGAGCCCGGCTTCGGAGACGAAGCCGAGGTCCACCAGGATCCGCCCTAGCGGCAGGCCCCGTTGGCCCGCCTGGAGGTGGGCCTCGTCGAGCTGGTCGGGCGACACCAGCTCGCGCGCGAGCAGCAGCTGGTCGAGTTGCCCGGCGGGCCGGGCATCTGATGCCACGCTCATCCGTTCCCCTTGCGATAGGACCGCGTCGAACCTTCGGGCGCGAGCGCCGGCCTGCTGGGCCGCGCAAGTGCCCCGCTAGTCGATTTATCGGCCCTGGGCAGCCGGACTAAAGCACCGAGCGCGACGAGCGCGTCACGCGCCGCGGCAGGATGTTGCTCGCAAGATAGGAGACCAATCGGCTCTCTATCCCGGCGTGGGCCCCGAGGGGCACATCAGAGCCATCCTCGAAGATGAGCCTCACCGGCTCTCGCGGCGAATGCTTCCGTTCCGGCAAGAGATTCCGGGCGAGATATGAGACTTGTCGCTTCAGATCCGGGTGGGCCGGAAGGGCAACCACCGACCCGTCTTCGAGCCAGAGCTCCACCCTCTCGCCCACGAGTGGCTCGGGAGAGTGGTCTGGATCGAGGGGTCCGACCGTCCGGCCCGGGGCCACGGCC
>JALZOM010000179.1 GCA_030913945.1 Actinomycetota bacterium | reverse complement strand
CATCTCCACGGCGACCAGGGACCACGTGGAGCTGGTGCAGGAGCACTTCTTCACTGAGGTGCCCATCGACGAGCACATCTTCACCGCTCTCCACGGCGCCTTCTACTCGAACGGACTGCTGATCTATGTCCCACGGGGTGTCGAGGTTGCCGTCCCGCTCGAGACGTTGCGCGACGTGCCGTCCGGTGGGTCAACGTTTCCACACACCACGATCGTGGTCGAGGAACAGGGCAGCCTGACCTTCATCGATCGTTTCAAGTCCGGGTCCTCCGATCGGCCCTCGTTGTCATCGAGCGTCGTCGAGGTCGAGGCCGGCGCCGGAGCGACGGTGAACTACATCTCGCTGCAGGAGTGGGGGCGAAACGTCAGCCATTTCCAGACTCAGCGCTTCGTAGGACATCGCGATTCCACTGTACGAAGCTTGGTGGTCAACCTCGGCTCTGCGTTCGCCCGGACCCAAGTCGAATCGGTCCTCAAAGGCGAGGGATCCTTCTCCGAGATGCTGGGGCTTTATTTTGCCGACGCCGATCAGCATTTCGCTCAGCGCACCTTGCAGGGGCACGTGGCTCAGCACACGACCTCGGATCTGCTCTACAAGGGGGCCCTCAAAGAGAAGTCTCGATCGGAGTACTCCGGCTTGATCAAGGTCGAGAAGGGCGCACAGGGAACCGACGCGTATCAGGCCAACCGCAACATCGTTCTGTCAGAGGATGCCGTCGCCCGGTCGATCCCTCAGCTCGAGATCGAGGCGAACGAGGTGCGTTGCACGCACGGTGCGACCGTCTCGCCCGTAGAGGAAGAACACATCTTCTACCTGATGAGCCGGGGGATCGACCGTGTAACCGCGCAGAAGCTCGTCGTTTTCGGTTTCTTCGGTGATGTGCTCGATCGCATCCGCGTCCCCGCCATCCGGGATGAGCTCTCTCAAGCCATAGCGGCCAAGGTTGAAGGCGAGCAGCGCCTCGAGGTCGCCAGCTGATGGCGAGCTTCGACGCGGTCGCGAAGCTGGACGAGATCCCGGACGGCGGCATGAAGCAAGTCGTGGTGAAGGGGGACCTGGTCGGTCTCTACCGGGTAGGCGAAACGGTCTACGCGATGCATGACGTATGCACCCACGAGGAGGCGTATCTCACCGACGGTGACTTCGATCCGGACGATCTCGAGGTCGAGTGTCCGCTACACGGATCACGCTTCAATGTCGAAACCGGTGCCGTGCGCATCCTGCCCGCGACGAAATCGGAACCCATCTACCAAGTGAAGGTCGAGGGCGAGCTAGTTCTCCTCGGCCCTCGCGTACCCAAGGAGTGAGTGCCAGTGGCTGAGAATCTGTTGCGTATCGAGGACATCCACGTCGAGGTCGACAACAAAGAGATCCTCAAGGGTCTGAGCCTCAACATAGACAAGGGCGAGATCCACGCCATCATGGGCCCGAACGGATCGGGGAAGTCGACGTTGGCCTATGTGCTGACGGGGCGACCTGGGTACGACATCACCTCGGGGCGGATCTTCTACAAAGGCGAAGATGTCAAGGACCTAGCGCCGGACGAGCGGGCCAAGGCCGGCATCTTTCTCGCTTTCCAGTATCCCACCGAGGTTCCGGGCGTGTCCGTCGTCAACTTCCTCCGCACGGCGTACAACGCCGTTCATCCCGACCAGGAAAAGTCGGCGATGAAGTTTCGCATGTTCCTCCAGGAGAAGATCGATCTTCTCGAGATCCCCAGTGAACTCGTTGACAGGTACGTGAACCAGGGGTTCTCGGGGGGCGAGAAGAAGCGCAACGAGATCCTCCAGATGGCCGTGCTCGAGCCCGAGCTGGCCGTGATGGATGAAACGGATTCTGGGCTCGACATCGATGCGCTCAAGCATGTGTCCGCCGGGGTCAACAAGCTGGCGAACGACGACGTGGGCATCGTGCTCATCACTCACTACCAGCGACTGCTCAATTACATCCGGCCCGATGTCGTCCACGTTCTCATGGGCGGCCGCATCGTTGAGTCCGGTAGCTTCGAGGTGGCGGAGCGTCTGGAGGCCGAGGGTTACGCTGGACTGGCCAGGGAACTCGGTCTGTCGGAGCAAGAGGCAGCCGAGGTCGAGCACGCGGAGAAGGCGAAGGTCTAGCCAGACATGAGGAAGCGATGGCGCTGAACCCCGAGGTCATCCGAAAGGATTTCCCGATCTTCGAGACGCAGGCGCATGGGAAGCGCCTCGTTTACCTCGATTCAGCCGCGACATCACAGAAACCACGCCAGGTCGTTGACCGCATAGTGCACTTCTACGAAACCGAGAACGCGAATGTTCACCGCGGGGTGTACGAGCTCGGCGAGAAGGCTACCGCCGCATACGAGGGGGCCCGCAGCGCGTGCGCTCGTTTCATCGGGGCCAAGAGCACGCGCTCGATCGTGTTCACACGCGGGACGACCGAGGCGATCAACCTCGTTCGCTTCTCCTGGGGGAGCGCCAATGTCGGCGAAGGGGACGAGATCCTTCTCACCGAGATGGAGCATCATTCGAACCTGATCCCCTGGCAGCTCCTCGCGCAAGAGAAGGGCGCCACGCTTCGCCATCTCCCGATCGATGATGAAGGGAAGCTCCGCATCGATCTGTTGGGCGACTACATCACCGACAAGACCAAGCTCGTCGGGATGAACCTCATGTCGAACGTACTCGGGACGATCAACCCCGTCCGCCAGGTGGCGGATGCTGCGCATTCGGCCGGAGCGCTGATCCTGGTGGATGCAGCTCAGGCGGCTCCCCATCTGAGCTTCGATGTGAACGAGCTCGACGCCGACTTCCTCGCTTATTCGGCTCACAAGATGTGCGGTCCCACCGGCGCCGGCGTCCTCTACGGGCGCGAGCATCTGCTCGATGAGATGCCCCCTTTCCACGGCGGAGGCGAGATGATCCGCGAGGTGTGGGCCGATCGAGCGACCTGGAACGAGATCCCTTACAAGTTCGAGGCCGGAACACCGAACATCGCGCAGGCGGTGGGCATGGGCGCTGCGGTGGATTACCTGGAAGCCCTGGGGATGGACGAGGTCCGCAAGCACGAGATGGAGCTCACGGGCTACGCCCTCGAGCGCATCGCATCGACGGGCGCCACGATCTATGGACCGAAAGACGTGTCCGAACGTGGCGGCGTCGTTTCCTTCAACCTCGACGAGGTTCATCCACACGACATGGCTACGATCGTGGACCAAGAGGGCGTCTGCATCCGCGCCGGGCACCATTGCGCTCAACCCTTGATGCGCCGCCTCGATGTTCCGGCAACGGCTAGGGCGTCGTTCTACATCTACAACACTCAGGAAGACGTGGATGTGCTGATCGATGCTCTCGAGAAGTCTAAAGGATGGTTCGCGTGAGTCTGGAGGAGTTGTACAAGGAAGTCATCCTCGACCACTACCGAACTCCCCGTAACAAAGGCCGCGTCGACCCACATGATGTCGCTCTCGAACGCAACAACCCGTTGTGCGGAGACGAGATCGAGCTGTTCCTGAAGTTCGATGGGGCCAATGTGGAGGCCATCGGGTTCGAGGGGAAGGGATGTTCGATCTCCCAGGCGTCCGCCTCGATGATGACCGAGAAGGTCAAGGGGATGGACGCGAAGGAGGCGGCTGCGCTGGCCGAGACCATCAAGGCGATGATGGCCGGTGAGACCGACGGGGACCCCGACGAGCTCGAGGACCTGGTCTCGCTCAAGGGCGTCGTGAAGTACCCGGTTCGCATCAAGTGCGCCTTACTTGGTTGGAACACCCTGCTCGAGGCCCTCGAGGACGGCGCTCGAACCTAGACTGTGCGGATCACGTCTCCTTTTCGGCCGAGAGCCTGGACATGCCGCGTCCGAGAGGCGATGCTCGAGTCAGTCACCGATGAGGGAGGACTCCACATGAGACGCAAGCTTTCGGTCGCGATCCTTTGTCTTGGGCTGGTCGCCCCGCTCCAGGCCGCGCCTGCGCATGCACACGACGCACCAAACCGGTGCGGGCAAAAGCCCGGGTTCGGCGCAGGTTGGTACAAGGTCAGGGGCCACGAGGTCGGCTGCACCCAAGCGCGCAAGGTCGCCCGCCGCTGGGAGGACAAGTGTGCTCGCGACGGCAGATGCGATCCCGGGGGTCCGGCGATCATCCACGTGTGGCCGACATACACCTGCCGGGACGAACAGGCCGGCTTCGAATCGGTCAGGGTCAAGTGCACCGCCCGAGGAGATCGCATAGTCCACTTCTACTGGGGATCGTGACCGGAAGAGTCCTGATGGGCGCGGGCGCGTGGTGGCTGGAGCTCCTGATCGCCCTGCTCATCGCTTCGGTTATCGGCGGAGGGGTGGCGATGGCCGGGCAAGATCCACAACGGTCTCGCCCCGTGGCGGCGAATGCCACAGCAGGTTCCTCGCCCAGCGCGACGGCGGGGGATTCAACCGAACGACCTTCAGCGAGCCCCCATCCATCACCTAAGGCGAAGAAGAAGCCTCTGGAGCTCAACGGGAAGGGCACGCTTCAACTCGTCGAGGGCACGAGCGAGGTGTTCGGGAGTGGCCCGCTTCATGGGTTTGCGGTGGAGGTCGAGAGGGGGCTCCCCGTCGACGCGCAGGGATTCGCAGACGACGCTGTCGCCGTGCTGGCCGATGAGCGCAGCTGGATCGGCGTGGACGGCATCTCGGTGCAACGCGTGCCGGTGGCGTCGGCTTCGTTCCGCGTCACCCTCGCTGGTCCCGCATTAACCGATGAACTGTGTGCGCCTCTTGAAACGAATGGTATCTACTCTTGCTTCAACGCCGGCAGAGCGGTTATCAACTTCTATCGCTGGATGAAGGGCGCGAGCGCGTACGGAGATGACCTTGCGTCCTATCGCCAGTACGTCATCAACCACGAGGTCGGTCATGCGTTCGGCCACGGCCACGTCGACTGTCTGGCAGCCGAAGCGCCGGCCCCGATCATGATGCAGCAGACGAAGGGGGTCGCCCCCTGCCGGCCGAACCCGTGGCCCGCAACTTCCTGAGTCCTGCGCCTGCGGGGGCGCCGCCACCTCCCTCGAGGCACCCCGTTCTCTAGCCTCGCTCCAGGCGACGGCGCCTCCTCGGCTCCTCAGGTCGGGCCCAACCCGCTGTAAGTTGGCCCTGCCCGCGATCCCCGGTGAGGTCAATGGCCCCGACTAGCAGTCCCGGACGGCCCTCGAGGTCTGTCATCGGACTTAGCACTATTCACCAGTTGCTAAGTGTGCGAAAACCTGGTAGCAACGAGCGTCATGGTGCCTCTGGGAGACGATTCCGCCACCCGGACCGCGAAGGTCCTGTCCTTACCCACCCGGGCGGCGATCCTCGCCCACCTGCTTCGGACGGGTCCCAAGACGGTCAAGGAGATAGCCGATAACTTCAAGATCCACCCGAACGTGGCGCGCGCACACCTTGACCTCATGACCGATACCGGTTTCCTGGCCACCGAAACCCGGAGGCGGACCAAGGGGCGGCCGGCCAAGGTCTATTTCACCTGGGAGGGCGAAACGAGCGCCCTGGCCGAGGCCGGGATCGACGTTCCGCTCCGTGAGGGGGCCCGTGAGGCGACGGACGAGCTCGAGGTGGAGCTCAGGATCCTCGAGCGGTTACTTGGGGACGCCGGGGAACAGATGACCCGCATACGAGCGTTGATAGAACAAGCGAAGAACGAAGGAGAGGGAGGTTAGATGACCGACTACAGGAACCCGGACGTGCTCGTTGATACCGACTGGCTCGAACAGCACAGCGGTGACGGCGACATCGCGATCGTCGAGGTCGACGAGGACACCACGGCGTTCGACAAGGGCCACATAGCGAACGCCGTTTCGATCAACTGGGAGACCGAGCTGCACGACTTACCCAGGCGTGAGTTCATCTCGGCCGACCAGCTTGCGCAGCTTCTCGGAGGCAAGGGCATCTCGAGCGACCAGACGATCATTCTCTACAGCGGAAACAACAATTGGTTCGCCACGTACGCTTACTGGCTCCTGAAGTACCGGGGCGTCGAGAACGTGAAGCTCTTGAATGGCGGCCGGAAGAAGTGGGAGCTCGAGAGCCGTTTTTTGACGCAGGAAACCCCCTCATCCCAGCCGGCGACGTTCAAGGTCGGCACTGAGCGTCCCGAGCTACGGGTGTTCCGTGATGAGGTTCTCGAGCGCGCAGCGGGCGGTAAGGGCTCGTGGGTAGACGTTCGTTCCCCGGAGGAGTTTCGAGGCGAACTACTCGCACCTCCGCACCTTCCACAAGAGCAGGCTCAAGTTCCGGGCCACATACCCGGCGCAGCCAACGTGACCTGGTCGAAGACCGTGAAGGAGGACGGGACCTTCAAGCCCGCACAAGAGCCCGAGAAGCTTTACAGCGACGAGGGGATCACCTCGGAC
>JALZOM010000157.1 GCA_030913945.1 Actinomycetota bacterium | reverse complement strand
TCCATGGCCCCTTCGCCCCGGTCGATAAGGGGCACCGGTTCAATCCGTCCAAGCTACTGATCGATCCCTATGCCAAAGCGATCGACGGGAACGTCGAATGGAGCGACGAGGTCTTCGGTTATCGCTTCGACGATCCCAAAGAAGATGCCGGATTCTTCGAGCGCGACTCCGCCCCCTTCGTCCCGAAAGCGGTCGTCGTCGAGGGCGACTTCGATTGGGGCGATGACCGGCCACCTCAGGTCCCGTGGCACGAAACCGTGATCTACGAGACTCACGTCAAGGGCTTCACGATCCAGCACCCCGGGATCCCCGAGGAGCTGCGGGGCACTTACGCCGGCCTCGCGCATCCCGCCGCGATCGAACATTTCTTGTTGTTGGGGGTCACGGCAGTCGAGTTGATGCCCGTGCATCACTTCATCCATCACAAGCATCTGAACGAGAAAGGCCTCCGCAACTACTGGGGATACGACCCCATCGGATACTTCGCCCCGCATGCCGATTACAGCTCGTCGGGTTTCGGCGGGGGCCAGGTGTCCGAGTTCAAACACATGGTCAAGGCTCTCCACGACGCAGGGCTCGAAGTCATCATCGACGTCGTCTACAACCACACCGGCGAGGGCGACCACAGGGGTCCGACCCTTTGCTTCCGCGGCACGGATAACGTCTCGTACTACCGGGTCGTGGAAGGCTCACCTCGGTACTACACGGACTTCACCGGAACCGGAAACTCTCTCAACGTTCGCCACCCGCAGGTCCTGAAGCTGATCATGGACAGCCTCCGCTATTGGGCAACAGATATGCGGGTGGACGGCTTCCGCTTCGATCTGGCGTCGACGCTGGCGCGCGAGCTCTTCGAGGTCGATCGGCTGGCCGCTTTCTTCGACATCATCCACCAGGATCCCACGCTGTCCGACATGAAGTTGATCGCCGAGCCGTGGGATCTGGGCGAAGGGGGCTACCAGGTCGGCAACTTCCCACCCCTGTGGTCGGAGTGGAACGGAAAGTACCGGGACACGATGCGGGACTTCTGGCGCGGGGAGGAGCACGGTCTCGGGGAGTTCGCCTTCAGGTTCACGGGAAGCTCCGACCTCTACGAAGGGAACGGCAAGGCGCCCTACGCCAGCATCAACTTCGTCACTGCGCACGACGGCTTCACCCTCAACGATCTGGTGTCCTACAACCAGAAACACAACGACGAGAACGGCGAGGGGAACCGGGACGGCGAGAATCACAACCGGTCGTGGAACTGCGGGGTCGAGGGTGAAACCGACGATCCGAAGGTGCGCGCGCTGCGGGAACGCCAGAAAAGAAACCTCCTGGTCACCCTCGCGTTGTCACAGGGCGTGCCGATGTTCGTGGCAGGTGACGAGATGGGCCGCACTCAGCACGGCAACAACAACGCCTATTGCCAGGACAACGACGTCTCGTGGATCGATTGGAGCCTGCGCGACGAGGACCTCGCCCTACTCGGCTTCATGCGGCAGCTGATGGAGTTCCGCGCTAAGCATCCGGTCTTCCGTCGGCGCAGATGGTTCCACGGGCGAGACATCCACGGCTCCGGCGTGAGCGACATCGGGTGGTTCCATACCGACGGCCACGAGATGAGCGACGCGGAGTGGCACGAGGGCTACCGGTCGATCGGCATCTTCCTGAATGGCGAGAAGATCCCCACGCCCGGCCCCCACGGAGAACGCGTCGTCGACGACAGTTTCCTGCTGTTGTTCAACGCGCACGGTGAATCAGCTGCGTTCGTCCTTCCCGAAGCCGCCTACGGCGAGGAGTGGACCGCCGTCATCGACACGAGCGAGCCGATGCTCGAGGACGGGGGGCGCAGGCATAAGGCCGGCGATGAAGTCCTGACTGTCGGGCACTCGGTGCTCGTGCTCCGCAAGATCGCGTAACCCTAGGCGGTCTAGGAGGCAACGAATCTTCGATAGAGGGGCAGAACGAACCACAACAGGGCGAACACTCCCGCTGTGATGCCCGTGACGAGCGGGGTCAACCCACCGCCGTAGATCACGTCCGTGATGACCCAGGTGACGCAGACGATGGCCGTCGCGAGGAAAGCCGTTCCGGCGATCGCAAGGACGTTCGAGATCTGCAACAACGCCTCCTCGTCACGCTCTCGCCATTGCATCCGATGGATCGCCGTGGGCGCGATCAGAAGCGCGGACGCCGTCGCCGTGCTGAGGAAAGCTGCGAAGTAGACCGCCTTCTGCGTCGACGTGATCGACGCGAACCCCTGGCTGAAGGGAACCGTTAGCAGAAAGGCGAACAGGACCTGAACCCCAGGCAAGGCGACCCTCAGCTCGTTGAGCAGCTCCAGTAGCTCGCGGTCCTGACTGTGTTCGCTCTTCCCCGAAGACTTCCCGGACGATCCGGCCATCGTTCACCCACCCCCCTTCTCGATTCGCTCCCGCATCAGGCCCACGTGACGAGGCCCAGGTCCACCAGGTTCGTGAGGTCCGGGTTGGACGGCAGCACCCTGACGGTGAATCCGTGCAAGCCCGCCACGTCTGCAGTGAATGTAGCCGTGTAGGTAGCGATGCCATCCTGCGCGGCCTCGCTGGTCATCTGAGTCAGGGATGCGTCGCCGATCTCGGCGTTCGCGCCTACCGGTCCGTGCGCCAGCTGAACGTCGACGTCGTCGGTGGCCAATCGTCCGAGCTTCACCGTTGCAACGACCGTCCGTTCCTCGCCCACATCGGATGCGATGACGTCCCCCTCGACATCGAGCACCTGGACGTCCGACCACGTCTCCGCCACCCGATCTTTCCACTCAGCCAGGGCGCGGGCGCGCTCGAAACCGTTCGCGGCCAGTCGTCTACCCTGATCCGCCGCCGGCTCGTACAGCGCATTCGTGTAGTCGCGAAGCATCCGGTCGGCGGTGGCGAATGCTCCGATGCTCGAGATCGATGCCTTCATCCGCTCGACCCATCGCCGTGGGATCGGTCCCTCCGAGCGGTCGTAGAAACGGGGGATGATCTCGCGCTCGAGGAGATGGAACAGCGAGCTCGCGTCGATCCTGTCCTGATACTCGGTGTCCCCCACCGGCTCCGCCGAGCCGATAGCCCATCCGTTGCTGCCGTCGTAACACTCGTCCCACCAGCCGTCCAGGATCGAACAGTTCAGCACACCGTTGATCGCCGCTTTCATCCCACTGGTCCCGCATGCCTCGAGCGGCCGACGCGGGTTGTTGAGCCAGACGTCGGCCCCCTGCGTCAGGATCCGCCCGACCTCCATATCGTAGTCCTCGACGAACGCGAAACGGCCCCTCACTTCGGGATCGTTAGAGAAGTGGATGAGTTCCCGGATCATCTCCTTGCCGCCATCATCGTGAGGATGGGCCTTGCCGGCGATGACGATCTGGATCGGGCGATCGCTCGACAGAAGCATGGCTTTGAGCCGATCGGGATCGGTCAGCATGAGGGTCGCTCGCTTGTACTGCGCGAAGCGCCGAGCGAAACCGATCGTGAGGATCCCGGGGTCGAAGACGTCATCGGTCCAGGCGACCTCGGCGGCAGACGCCGAGCGCGCCATGAGCTGTTTGCGCAGCCGGTGCCGCACGAAGTAGACGAGCCGCTCGCGTGCTCGCTCTCGGGCTCGCCATAGCTCCGCATCCGGGACGTCGTTGATCCGATCCCAGTTGGCGGTGCCGTTCTCGGCCCAGCCGGGCGCCTGACGACGATTGAACACCTCGCCGATCTCGGGGCTCAACCAGGTCGAGGCGTGGACACCGTTCGTGATCGAGCCGATCGGAACCTCGTCCAGAGGGACGTCGTTCCAGAGACCGTGGAACATGCCCCTGGAGACCTCACCGTGCAACCTGCTGACGCCATTGGATCGACCAGCAAGGCGGAAGCCCATGATCGCCATGTTGAATCGGTCCTCTTCTCCCTGGGCGCGCGGTATCCCGCGACCTAGGGTCATCAGCTCCTCGAAGGTCGCCCCGCACTCCTTGGCGAACGAATCGAAATGGCGTTCCATGAGGTCGCGCTCGTAGACGTCGATGCCCGCGGGAACCGGGGTGTGGGTAGTGAAGATAGTTGCCGCCCGAACCGCTTCGAGTGCCTCCGTGAAGGCGAGGCCCTGCTCGGTAACCAGCTCGCGGATGCGCTCAAGTCCCAGGAAACCGGCGTGACCTTCGTTCGAATGAAAGACGTCGGCCCCATACCCAGCAGCTCGGAGAGCGCGCACCCCTCCGATACCGAGCACGATCTCTTGTCGAAGACGATGCTCGCTGCCGCCCGCGTACAGGGCGTCTGTCACCCCGCGTTCCTCGGCTTCGTTCTCGTCGACATCGCAGTCCAGCAGGAGCAGGTGAACGCGCCCCACCTCGGCGCGCCACAGCTGTGCGACACAACGAAGGCCGGCGAGAAGCACCTCGATCTTGATCGGCGAGCCGTCTCCGTTCGAGACCAGCGTCAATGGCATCGCGTGAGGATCGACCGATGGATATCGCTGCTGCTGCCAGCCGTCCGCATTGAGGGCCTGCCGGAAATAGCCTTGCCGGTAGAGAAGGCCCACCCCGACCAGGGGGACGCCGAGGTCGCTCGCGGCCTTTAGGTGATCCCCGGCCAGGACGCCGAGACCGCCGGAATACGTGGGCAATGACTCGCTAACTCCGAACTCGGGCGAGAAGTAGGCCACGCCCTCTAGCGCGGCGGTCTCGCCCTTCGACTGGTACAGCCTTGGCTCTTCCAGGTACCTCGTCAGTCCCTGATCGACGCTGCTCAGGAACGACATGAACGGCTGGTCCTCGGTCAGCTCGCGATAGCGATCGCGCGACACCAGACCCAGCATCTGGACCGGGTCGTGTGCTGCTCGCTCCCACGCGTCGGGGTCGACCCACCGGAACAACTCCACCGCCCTCGCGTCCCAGCTCCAGCGCAGGTTGGTCGCGATCGCGTGGAGCGGGCGAAGCGGTTCGGGAAGTGAGGCCCGGACGGCGAAGCTCTTGAGTGCCTTCATAGAGCCAGGACTCTGCCGCACGTTGCCCTTCGTGGCAAGCGGAACGCCCGGGAGAAGCCCCGGAGGGCGGCCGGGGAGCGGACGTTACGCTTGCTCCAGTATCCGCGACCAGCGCAGAGAGACTCGAGACGGAGAAAGGAGCACCTTGGGCCCGGACGTCAAGAAAGGTCACATCGCTATACAGAACGTCTCGCCCCAGGTGGACGGAGGCAGCCGGCGGGCCAAGGCTGTAGTGGGCGATTCGGTCCACGTCGAGGCGGACATCTTCCGCGATGGAACCTCTCTGTTGGGGGCGGTGATCCGTTACAAGTCCGCCGGCGACTCACGCTGGAGTGAGGCCCCCATGACCCAGGACGACGATCGTTGGTGGGGCCACTTCCAGCCCACCGCGGTGGGCGTTTGCAAGTACACGATCGAGGCCTGGACCGATCGTTTCGCGACGTGGCGGCGTGACCTCTCGACGAAGGTGGAGGCCGGTCAGGATGTGGACGTCGAGCTAGAAGAGGGTGCTCTTCTTCTCGAAGCCCACGTGCCGGTCGTTCCACGCGAGCATCGCAAGACCCTCCGGGAGGCGGTCGAGATGCTCCGCAAGCCACCGGCGAGCGGCGGCGACGGTTTCGAAGATCCTCGCGTCGCGCTGGCGCTCGACCCTGCGATCGCCTCCGTTATGCACCGGCATCACGACAGAACGGGCGACACGATCTACAAGCCCGCTCTCGAGCTTACGGTCGACCGTGAGAGGGCCGAGTTCGGCGCGTGGTACGAGTTCTTTCCCCGCTCCACCGGCACCGAGAAGGAGCATGGGACCTTCAAGACCTCGAAGAAGCTCCTGCCGGTGATCGCCGAACTCGGCTTCGACGTCGTGTACCTGCCACCGATCCATCCCATCGGCGAAACGGATCGCAAGGGAAGGAACAACGCTCTAACGGCCGCGCCCGGCGACGTCGGCGTCCCCTGGGCGATCGGCAGCAAGGACGGCGGTCACAAAGCGATCCATCCCGAGCTGGGGACCATCGAGGACTTCGACGACTTCGTCGCCGAGGCCGAGAAGCTCGGGGTCGAGGTATGCATCGACTTCGCGATCCAGTGCTCGCCGGATCATCCGTGGGTCGGCGAGCATCCCGAGTGGTTCCACCACCGGCCCGACGGGTCCATCAAATACGCCGAGAACCCCCCGAAGAAGTACCAGGACGTCTATCCGGTCAACTTCGATACGGACAACGCCGAGGAGCTGTGGCTCGAGCTGAAGAGCGTGATCGATCACTGGATCGCTCATGGCATCAAGATCTTCCGCGTCGACAACCCGCATACGAAGCCGTTCCCCTTCTGGGAATGGTTGATCGAGGAGGTTCGCTCGCAGCATCCCGAGGTCATCTTCCTGTCGGAAGCGTTCACCCGCCCCAAGGTCATGAGCGAGCTGGCGAAACTCGGATTCACCCAGTCCTACACGTACTTCACGTGGAAGAACGCCAAGTGGGAGCTCGAGGACTACCTGACGGAGCTGACGCAGACGGAGATGGCGCATTTCTTCCGGCCGAACTTCTTCACGAACACGCAGGACATCCTCCATGAATACCTTCAGACCGGCGGACCGCCGGCCTTCAAGGTGCGATTGGTCCTGGCCGCGCTTCTGTCCCCGTTGTACGGGATCTACTCCGGCTTCGAGTTCTTCGAGAACACCCCTCGCGAACAGGGCAGCGAGGAATATCTCGATTCGGAAAAGTACCAGCTCCACCCGCGCGACTACAGCAAGCGGAAAGGCACGTTGATGCCGTACATCAAGCGCATCAACGAGATCCGCGGCAAGTACCCGATACTCAGTCGTCGCGGCAACCTTCGGTTCCACCCGGTCGACAAGGACAACCTGATCGCGTTCTCGAGATCCGCACCCGGGCTGGATCCGATCCTGGTCGTGGCCAACCTGAACCCGTTCCACTGGGAGGAGGGATCGGTCACGCTCGATCTCGGTGCGCTGGGGATCGACCCCTTCAGGCCGTTCGAGGTTCAGGACCTCATCTCCGGCGCTTCGTTCATGTGGCACGGCTCCCACAGCTACGTGCGGCTCGACCCCGCCGAAGAGCCGGCCCACGTCTTCGTCGTGCGGAGGTAAGGCTCTCTTGTCGGCGCTGCAGAAGGATCCCAACTGGTACAAGACGGCGGTCTTCTACGAGCTCTACGTCCGCAGCTTCTTCGATGCGAACGGAGACGGGTTCGGCGATTTCCCCGGACTGATCGAGAAGCTCGATTACCTCGAGTGGCTGGGCGTCGATTGCTTGTGGTTGTTGCCGTTCTACGAATCTCCACTGAAGGACGGGGGTTACGACATCTCGGACTTCTACTCGATCCTTCCCGAGTACGGGAACCTCAACGACTTCGTCGAGTTCATGGACGCGGCTCACCAACGCAACATGAGGGTCGTCGCGGACATGGTCATGAACCACACCTCGGATCAGCATCCGTGGTTCCAGGAATCTCGGAAGCCCGGTTCGGCCAAACGCGACTGGTACGTGTGGTCCGACAATGAGGAGCGTTACGAGGATGCTCGCGTCATCTTCGTGGATACGGAGCGATCCAACTGGACCTACGACGAGGAAGCAGGCGCCTACTACTGGCATCGCTTCTTCAGCCATCAACCGGACCTGAACTACGACAACCCCGAGGTACAGGAGCAGATGCTTGCGGTGCTAAAGTTCTGGCTCGATCTCGGTCTCGATGGCTTCCGGCTCGATGCCGTCCCCTATCTGTACGAACGCGAGGGGACCGAGTGCGAGAACCTGAAGGAGACGCACGAGTTCCTCAAGCGGGTGCGGTCGGAAGTGGATGAGTCCTACGAGAACATCGTGCTCCTGGCCGAAGCGAACCAATGGCCTTCCGACGTCGTCGAATACTTCGGTGAGGGCGACGAATGCCATATGTGTTTCCACTTCCCGTTGATGCCGCGCATGTTCATGGCGGCGCGCCGCCAGGTCAGGTATCCGGTCGTCGAGATCCTCGAGCAGACGCCTTCGATCCCCGACAACTGTCAGTGGGGCATCTTCCTGCGCAACCACGACGAACTGACGCTCGAGATGGTCACCGATGAAGAGCGCGACTACATGTACAAGGAGTATGCGAAGGATCCCCGGATGAAGCTGAATCTCGGGATCCGCAGGCGCCTCGCTCCCCTGCTCGAGAATTCCCACGACCAGATGGAGCTGTTCCACGCGATGTTGCTGTCTCTGCCCGGAACCCCCATCGTGTACTACGGCGATGAGATCGCGATGGGCGACAACATTTACCTCGGTGACCGCGACGGGGTTCGGACGCCGATGCAATGGAGCCACGATCGGAATGCCGGGTTCTCACGGGCCGACTTCGCGCAGCTGTATCTGCCCGTCCTGTTGGATCCCGTCTATGGCTATCAGGCGACCAACGTAGAGGCGGAGATGCGGGATCAGCATTCCTTCCTGCATTGGTTCAGAAGACTGCTGGCCGTTCGTAAGCAACACCCCGTCCTCGGCCTCGGTTCGTTCGAGGTGTGCACGCCGAACAATCCCGCGATCCTGGCCTACATCAGGCAGTACAACGACGACATCGTGATGTGCGTGAATAACCTGTCTGGGCGGGCCCAGGCGGCTGAGTTAGACCTATCCCAGTTTGCGGGTAGGTATCCAGTGGAGCTGATGGGACGGGAGCGCTTTCCGAGGATCGGGGATCTCCCCTACCTATTGACCTTTGGGCCGAATGACTTCTACTGGTTCCAGCTGATCGACGAGGAGTCGTGATGGTGATCGACACGGAAAGCCTGCTGCAAGCGCTCCCTACCAAAAGATGGTTCGGGGCGAAGGGGCGCGCCCTCGATCGGATCGAGGTGCTCGACGAGGTCACCATCGATGACGGCCCGCCGCAGCTGCTGCTCGCGCTCGTCGTGGTTCATCTCGAGGCCGAACCCCATCAGATCTATCAGGTGCTCGTCCACGTGCACGAAGACGGGCGTCAAACCGATGCTCTGGACGACCCCGACCGCCTCACGGTCATCGGGGAACTCATGGCGCGCGGATCGACCTTCCACGGTTCGTCGGGGGATTTCCACTTCGGGGGCCCGGGCCTCGACCCTCTGGCGCCGCCAGGGTCGTTCGCGAGTGTTCTCGACGCGGAGCAGTCGAACAGTTCGCTGGTCCTGGACGACGACGTGATCGTCAAGCTCTTCCGAAGGATCGAGGTGGGGCCGAATCCGGATCTGGAGCTCAACCGGCTCCTGACGAACGAGGGCTTCGAGAGAGTGCCGCCTCAGGTTGGAGAGGTCCTCTACGAAGGCATCCTTCATGGCGAAGAGGTCGAGATCGACCTCGGGATCGCGCAGCGATACATAGCTGACGGCATCGATGGCTGGCAGCAGATCCTGGTCGATCTTCAAAGGCTCTACGACGAAGCCGACGACACAGACGAGGACGATCTCCTCGAGGCCGTGGAGGCGCGCTCGCCCTCGAGTCTCGAAGCGATGACGGAACTGGGCGATGTCACCGCGTCTCTGCATGTCGTGTTGTCGCGCGAGGAACTCGAGTTCGAGATGCTGGCGGAACCGATCGACAATCAAGACCTGAAGGAATGGGCGGAACGCGCCCGCCACATGCTGGCGCAACTCATCGAGGGGGGCACGGACGAGCTCGCCGCTCTCGAAGATGGGGTACAGGAATGCATAGACCATCTCCGCTCGATCGAGGACGCGGGCCAGAAGATCCGTATCCACGGTGACTATCACCTCGGCCAGGTGATGCTCAGCCCGCGCGGCTGGATGATCTTGGACCTCGAGGGAGAGCCCGTCCGGTCACTCGAGGACCGGCGGGCCAAACAGTCGCCCCTCAGAGACGTCGCCGGGATGCTTCGCTCTTTCAGCTACGCGGTGTGGGCCTCCCTGTTCGACCGCGCGGAGCCGGAGTCGCAAGAGTGGTTGCGGCTCCAGCGCTGGGGGCTCGCCTGGGAACGGCTCGCCCGGGACCGGTTCATGACGGCATACATGCGCACCTCCCACGAAGGAACCTTCCTCCCGCCGGATCGTGAGGACCTGAAGGTGATGCTCGACGTCTTCGAGATCGACAAGGCGCTCTACGAGCTCAACTACGAGCGGGGTCACCGGCCCCAGTGGATCCGGATCCCGCTGCGGGGAATCGCGCAGGTCGTCGACCGAGTCGGGTAACGATGCCACCCGACGAAAGGAACGTTCCCGCGAGCGCGGATCCCAGCGGCTTTCCGCCGACCCTCGGCGAGCTCGACCTGCATCTGATCGGAGAAGGGCGGCATCGCCGCCTGCATGATTCTTTAGGCGCGCACGTCGGCTCGCATGAAGCGGTGAAGGGAACGGCGTTCGCCGTGTGGGCGCCGTCCGCGCGCGGGGTGCGATTGGTCGGCGACTTCAACGATTGGGATGGCCAACTCCATCCGATGCGCGGCCTGGGGTCGTCGGGTCTGTGGGAGCTCTTCCTTCCCGGCGTCGGCGATGGTGCCTTCTACAAGTTCGAGATCGAAACGCAGGACGGCAGCGTCATCCTGAAAACGGACCCTTTCGCATTTCGCACTGAGCCGCCGCCGGGAACGGCGTCGATCGTGCACACCCCGTCGTACCGCTTCGATGACGACGCGTGGATGAAGGAGCGTGCGAGCTCCGACCCCCACCGCGCGCCGATGTCCGTCTACGAAGTGCATCTTGGATCGTGGCGCCGCTCCCCCGAGGGAGACGCCCTGACCTACAGCGACATGGCGCCGCTCCTGGCCGACTACTGCCGGGAGATGGGGTTCACCCACGTCGAGCTTCTGCCGGTTGCAGAGCATCCCTTCGGAGGTTCGTGGGGCTACCAGGTGAGTCATTACTTCGCGCCCACCTCACGCTACGGAACGCCGGATGAGTTCCGTGCCCTCGTGGACACGTTGCACGGCGCCGGGATCGGGGTGATCGTCGACTGGGTACCGGCCCATTTCCCTCGCGACGAATGGGCTCTTGCGCGCTTCGACGGCACGGCCCTGTTCGAACACCTCGACCCACGCAAGGGAGAGCATCCGGACTGGGGGACGCTGATCTTCAACTACGGCCGCAACGAGGTCCGGAACTTTCTGATCTCGAACGCTCTGTTCTGGCTCGAGGAGTTCCACATCGACGGTCTCCGCGTCGACGCGGTCGCCTCGATGCTGTATCTGGACTACAGCCGGGAGGAAGGGCAATGGCTGCCCAATCGTTTCGGGGGCAGGGAGAACCTCGAGGCGATCGAATTCCTCAAAGAGCTCAACTCCGTGGTCCACGCCGAGCATCCGGGCGCCCTGATGATCGCCGAGGAATCCACCGCATGGCCCGGAGTGAGCAGGCCGGTCCATCTCGGCGGTCTCGGCTTCGGCTTCAAATGGAACATGGGATGGATGCACGACACGCTGCAGTACTTCTCGAAGGAATCGATCCATCGACGGTTCCACCACAACCAGCTGACCTTCAGCCTCGTCTACGCGTTCAGCGAGAACTTCGTCCTCCCCCTGTCGCACGACGAGGTCGTCCACGGCAAGGGCTCGCTCATCAACAAGATGCCCGGTGATGAGTGGCAGCGCTTCGCGAACCTCCGTTCGCTCTACGCCTTCATGTGGGCGCATCCGGGGAAGCAGCTGCTCTTCATGGGCGGCGAGTTCGGCCAGTTGCGCGAGTGGTCGCACGACGACAGCCTGGACTGGCATCTCCTCGACGATCCGCTCCACGTCGGCCTGCAACGACTCGTGTCCGATCTGAACAAGACCTACAAGGGCGTCCCGGAACTATGGGGTGGCGATTCCGATCCCGAGGGGTTCCGCTGGATCGATGCGAACGATGCCGATAACAACGTGCTCTCGTTCAGCCGAACGGCGCACCAGAGTGGCAAGAATCTCGTGTGCGTGTGCAACTTCTCCCCCGTCGTGCGGGATGGGTTCCGCCTGGGCCTTCCGGCCCCGGGCGAGTACGAGGAGGTCGTAAACAGCGACGCCGACACCTACGGCGGATCCAACGTCGGGAACCTCGGTTCCGTCAACTCCGAGGCAACCGCCTGGCACGGCCTCGACCACTCCTGCGAGATAGTCCTACCCCCGCTAGCCGTCATCTGGCTCTACGGCTGACCACTCGGGAAGGTCCCGCACGACGATCGCCGGTTAGCCGGAAGCCCACTCGAGTAGGGCGTCGCGGGGCATGAAGTTGAGGATCCTCTCGCGGGGGATGCCTGCTGCTCGCGCTGCTGCTAGTCCTACCGGGAGGAAGCGGAGCTCTGTTGGATCGTGCGCGTCGGTCCCGATGGAGATTCGGATCCCCGCCTCTTGCGCCGCCGGTAGGAGTTCCGGCTGCAGATCTTGGCGGTGAGGATAAGCGTTGATCTCGAGCGCGACATCGCGCTCCGCGGCTGCCTCGAAAACGCGCGGCCAGTCCGCGTGCAGGCCCCCGCGCATGTTCCACTTGCGCCCGCGCGGATGCGCGAGCACGTTGATATGGGGGTTTTGGATCGCAGCGAGATAGCGGTCCGTCTGGTCTTCGGTCCCGCGTAGCTGGCTGTGGAAGGACCCGAGGACGAGGTCCAGATCCTCGAGCGCGGTCGGGTCCATGTCCCCTTCCCCGCTCGGGGTCAGATCCATCTCGATCGCTCTCAGCACCCTGAAGTCGACGCCCTCCTCCTCAAGCTCCGCGTTGGTGCGGGCGATCTCCTCGCCCTGCCGTGCGAGCTTTGCTTCATCCATACCGCGCACTATCTTCAGACTCTGTGAATGGTCCGTGATGGCGACGTAGGACCGACCCATGTTGGCGGCGGTGAGCGCCATCTCTTTCACGGATGCCTGGCCGTCGCTATAGGTCGTGTGCATCTGTAGGTCGCCCTCGGGATGGGTCCAGTCGGGATCGTCGCCGAGCTCTGACAACGACTTCGCGTAGGTCGAGAAACCGGAGCGTTTCTCCGGTGGGGATCCCTCGATCTCGGGAGGATCCTGCAGCCACCCTTCGACGCGGGCCCCGAGGCGATCGCCGAGTGCCTCGAGGCTCGAAGCCGGCTCCCCCGCCGCCACGACATCTGCCGACTCGGCGTCCCACAGCAGCGCCGCTCTGGAAGCACGACCGTACGCCTTGCTGCGATGTCCTTCCGCCGCTTCTCCGGATAGCGCCAGCAGCTCGGCGATCTCGAGATTGGTTAGAGACATGCGTTTCAACCTACCCAGTCCGCCGGCCCCGCGAGAGCAGGGCATGATTAGTCGATGGCACTCCCCCTCGGTCCGCCGCTCGATCCGATGTTGTCCAAGTCGCAGCCCGAGATCCCATCGGGGGACGGTTGGATCTACGAGCCGAAGTGGGACGGGTTCCGAGCGATCGTGTTCCGGGATGGACCCGAGGTTCACATCGCGAGCCGCGATCACAAGCCGCTCGAACGCTATTTCCCGGAGCTACCCGAAGCGCTGCGCAAGGCGTTGCCGGCGCGCTGCATCGTCGATGGCGAGGTGGTGATCGCGGGAGAGAAGGGTCTCGACTTCGACGTCTTGCTCCAGCGGATCCATCCCGCGGAGTCGCGCATACGCAAGCTCGCAGCCGAAACGCCCGCCAGCTTCGTAGCGTTCGACATCCTCGCTCTTGCAAGCAAGGACCTGACCTCGACACCCATCGAGAAGCGAAGGGCGGCGCTCGAAAAGATCCTTGGAGCCGGAGGGACCACTGCGGACCTCGGCCCGGGCACGCAGGTGATCATCACCCCGCAAACGGACGACTTCGACACCGCCTCACAGTGGTTCGTCGGATTCGAGGACCTCGGACTCGACGGGATCGTCGCGAAGCGAGCCGGGTCGCCGTACACTCCGGGCGACCGCACGATGGTCAAGGTGAAGCACCTGCGCGACGCCGACTGCGTGGTGGGTGGGTATCGCCTGTCGAAGACTGGCGATGGCGTCGGTTCCTTGCTGCTGGGTCTCTACAGCGATGATGGCGTCCTCCACTACGTGGGACACACCTCTTCGTTCAAAGCCCCCGAGAGACGGGCCCTCCTGGAACAACTGCGGGAGCTAGAGGGGGGCCAGAGCTTCGGCCAGGGCCGGACACCGGGGGGGCCGAGTCGCTGGTCCGCAGGCCGGGACACGTCGTGGGTGTCGGTTGATCCGGTGCTCGTGTGCGAGGTGGCATACGAGCGCCTTCAGTCGGGTCGCTTCCGACATTCGGCGCGCTTCCTGCGCTGGCGCCCCGACAAGCCCCCGGCGGAGTGCACCTTCGATCAGCTCGAGGGCTAGGTAGACGCATCGGGTTTGCGCCGGCGGGAGGGCTGCACGCGCGGAGGCTCCTTCTCGCCCTTCGGGAAATGGGGCGGAAGAGGCGCCTCCTCACGACCCTCCGCCTCCTGACGAGCGGATAGCTCGAGCAACCCATCGAGCGAGTGCTGAACGTCATCGATGGCCGTCGCGGGATCGTCGCCGGCCCGGAACCGGTCCGGGACGGTCCTCACGTTGAGATCATCGGGCTCGACGTCGGGCACCTCGTCCCAGACGAGGGGGCAGGACACCCGAGCGTTCGCCACTGGGCGGACCGAGTACACCGACGCTATCGTCCGGTCCCGGGCGTTCTGGTTGTAATCGACGAACACGCCGTGTCGTTCCTCCTTCCACCAGGCGGTCGTCGCGAGCGCCGGGACGCGCCGTTCGACCTCGCGCGCGAACGCGAGAGCCGACTTGCGAACCTCGGAGAATCCCCAGCGGGGTTGGATGCGGACGTAGACGTGTATCCCTCGTTTGCCCGACGTCTTGGGGAACCCAGTGAGCGACAGATCCGCCAGGACCTCCTGGACGACCCCAGCAACACGGCGCACATCCGCGAACGACGTGTCCGGCGTGGGATCCAGATCCACTCGCAGCTCGTCCGGATGATCGACATCGTCGGCCCGCACCGGCCATGGGTTCAGGTCGATGCATCCGAGGTTGATCGCCCACACGATGTGGGCTGCGTCGCTGGGGGCCAGCATGATGGCCGATCGCCCGCTGGGGAACGTGATCGTCGCGGAGCGCAGCCATTCAGGTCGGGAGTCTGGGATGCGCTTCTGGTAGAAGGGATCGCCTTCGACCCCGTTCGGCCACCGATAGAGGAGTGTCGGACGATGAAGACACCCACGCAAGGCTCCCTCGGCCACGGCGAGGTAGTAGTCGACGAGCTCCATCTTCGTGACCGAAAGTTGCGGGAAGTAGATCTTGTCGGGATTCGAGACGCGCACCTCGCGCCCGTCGACCTCGATGACCTCAGCCTTCCTTGCGGCGACCATTGCCCCAGTATGAAACGGCGG
>JALZOM010000143.1 GCA_030913945.1 Actinomycetota bacterium | reverse complement strand
CTGCTACGAGGAAACCCCACCGGGAGAGACTCCCCTGTCCCAGCGACTCACGGACATCGCGTCGAACGCGGGCATGTCTGTGTGCGGGGGCAACTGCATGGGCTTCTTGAACCTCGAACGAGGGTTGCGAGCGTGCGGATACGCCATGCCCGGCGACATGGAGCCGGGGCACATCACCTTCATCAGTCATTCGGGTTCGGCTTTCGCGGCGTTCGCTTACAACGACCGGAGGTTGCGGTTCAACCTGCTCGTATCTTCTGGTCAAGAGTTCGTGACGACCGCCGCCGATTACCTCTCATACGCGTTGCGTCTCGAGTCGACGCGCGTCGTGGGGATGTTCCTGGAAAGCGTGCGCGATCCAGCACGCTTTAGAGCCGCTCTCGCCGACGCCGCGGAACGGAAGATCCCGGTTGTTGTGCTGAAGGTCGGGCGGGATCCCACCGCGCGCGCTTTCGTTGCAGCCCATTCCGGCGCGCTCGCGGGCGATGACGCTGCCTACGAAGCATTGTTCGAAGCGTACGGAGTCATGCGAGTCTCCTCTCTGAGCGAGATGGCCGACGTGATGGAGCTGTGCGCCCCCGGTCGACGCGCCGCCGCCGGAGGGTTGGCTTCGATCCATGACTCCGGAGGGGAGCGTGCGCACTTCGTCGATGCGGGGGCCGAGGTTGGCGTGCGGTTCGCGGACATCGCAGACGAGACCAAGGGCCGCCTTGAGGCGGTGCTCGAGGAGGGCCTCCCCGCGGTGAACCCACTCGACGCCTGGGGGACCGGCAACGACTACGAGCCCATCTATTCGGAGTGCATCGATGCGTTGATGGCCGACCCGGACACCGCGGCGACCACGCTGTGCGTCGACCTCACCACCGAGATGTATCCCGAAGGTGGCTACGTCCGGGTCGCTAAGGAAGCTTGGGCTGCGTCCACCAAGCCGTTCGCTGTCCTGTCGAACCTTCCGAGTGCGATCGAGCCGCGCGATGCGCTGTCTATACGTGACGCCGGCATCCCTATCCTCGAAGGCACCCACAGTGGATTGCTCGCATTCCGTCACCTGTTCGGATTCAGGGATCGTTTGGCCCCGCCGGGATCCACGACGACGACGACGGACGAGGCTCGAGCGACTCGTTGGGGCCACAGACTGCGTGCGAACGGTTCTCTCGATGAGGTCGAGACGCTGTCGCTGCTCGCCGACTACGGGGTACCGACGGTCGAATCGATCGTGGTCTCCGATGTCGGTTCCGCGGTGACGGCGGCGAGCCGGATCGGCGGCGCCGTCGCACTGAAGACGGCGGCCGAGGGCATCGGCCACAAGTCCGACGCGGGCGGTGTCTCCCTGGGCCTGGTGGGCGAAGATGCGGTCGCGCAGGCGTACGAGGACATCTCCGCCCTGTTGGGCGAACGCGTCACCGTCTCGGCCATGGCCGTCCCCGGGATAGAGATGGCCCTGGGGATCGTGCATGACGATCAGTTCGGCCCCCTGGTCATGGTCGCGGCCGGCGGCATCCTTATCGAGCTGCTGGGCGATCGTCGCTTCGCGCTTCCGCCCCTCTCCGAGGAGCGTGCGTTGAAGATGGTGGATTCGCTGCGGTCCCGCCCGCTGCTCGAGGGGCGGAGAGGCGCACCGCGCGCCAGCGTGGGGGCGCTCGTGGGCGCCGTAACCGCCATGTCCCAGCTGGCGGTGGAGCTTGGTGACTACATCGACGCGCTGGACGTGAACCCGATCATCATCGGCCCGCAGCAGGCCGTTGCCGTGGACGCCCTACTCGTTCCCCGGGCGGATCAGTCAGGCCAGCCGGTGTAGACGCCGGACCCTCGCTTCTTGAGCTCGTTGCCGATGATCACGCGTTGGATCTCGGAGGTGCCCTCCCAGATCCGGTCGACGCGCAGCTCGCGCCACAGTCTTTCGACCGGCTGCTCGCGCATGTAACCGCGCCCACCGAGAACCTGCACCGCGCGGTCCACTGCGCGTCCGGCCATCTCCGAACAATGCAGCTTTGCAGCGGCCGCCATGGCGTGCATCTGCTTGCGGTCCAGCTCGCCGGCGACCTGTTGCCCGATCCGGTAGAGGAGTGACTTCGCCGCCATGATCTCGGTGGCGGTGGTGGCGAGCATGAACTCGATCCCCTGGTAATCGACGATCGCTCGGCCGAAAGCACGTCTGCTCGACGCGAAATCCAAAGCGAGGTCTAGCGCACGAGCGGCAGCTCCGACGGTGCGCGCTGCGATCATCAGTCGCTCTTCGACGAACCAATCCCTGGTGAGGTCGTCACCTCGCCCAACCCCCGCGAGAACGTTGTCCAGCGGGACGCGCACGTCATCGAAGGCGAAGATCGGATGTTCGTATACGAACGTGTGCATGTACTTGGGAGTGCGTACCTTCGTCACCCCGGGCAGGTCCTTGTCCACGAAGAACACCGTTGCTTGCGCCGGATCCCCATCCACCAGCGCGTGTACGAGGAAAAAGTCGGCGATGTTTCCAGCCGTGACGTGCCACTTCTCGCCGCGGATCACCCATCCGTCTCCATCCCTCGTTGCGGTCGTCTCGATCATCGAGGTGTCGGAACCGGCACCTTCCTCCGGGATCGCGTAGGCGTCGCGCCGCTCGCCTCTGCATGCAGGACGCAGGTATCGATCCTTCAGGGTCTCGCTCGCTTCGCGCATTGGGAGGGAGGGCCGCCAGACCAGGTCCCAGAGCGCGCCGGTTGCCTTGCCCATCTCCTCCTGGATGAGGATCTGCTGGAACAGGCTGAGGGCACGGCCTCCGTCCTCTTCTGCATGGTTGATCGCGTCGAAACCGTGCTCGATGACGGCGGCTTTGACCGCCTCAGTGGCTTGAGGACTCAGTCCGTCGTTCATCTCACATTCGAGCTCGAGCGGGAACAGATACTGCTCGGTGAACGCGCGGGCGCGCCTCTGCAGCTCCGCATCGGCCTTGTCCAGAGCGATGTCCATCGAGGCGTGGTTCTCCAATCCGGCAGCGTTGGGGAGACGAGTTTAGACACTGGGCCGTTGCCGGGGCCAGACCGCCCGGATAGGTTGACGGCTCTTTCAGGGCGAAAAGAGGATCTGTCGATGAGCGGTCGCACCTACGACGTCGTTATGGTCGGCGGCGGGCACAACGGGCTGGCTTGCGCGTCCTACCTCGCCCGCGGGGGCCTGGAGGTCATCGTTCTCGAGCAGCGTTCCATGCCGGGCGGCGCTGCGGCGACCGAGGAGCCGTGGCCCGGGTACAGCATCTCGACGGCTTCCTACGTCGTTAGCCTCATGCCCGAGAAGATCGTTACCGACCTCGAGCTGCGACGCCACGGGTACAAGGTCTCGGTTCTCGAGCCGGACTACTACGTCCCCTATGCGGATGGCACCTCGTTGACCCTGTGGGGCGACTCGCAGCGGACGCATGCCGAGATATCCAAGTTCTCCAAGGCGGATGCGGATGCGTATGTCGAGTTCGACAAGTACCTGACACACCTTGGCGCACTCGTCCACGACCTGCTCTACGTCATCCCCCCGAACCTTGGCGTCATGGATATCCCGAAGTGGCTGTCTCTAGGTGGCAAGGTTCGGAAGTGGTCCGGGCACGATGCGGCAGAGGTCGTCCGGCTGTTCACCGTGAGCGCGGCCGACTTCCTGGACGAATGGTTCGAGAACGATCGGGTGAAGGGCGCGCTTGCGACCCAGGCGATCATCGGCGCGTGGTGCGGCCCCATGAGTCCTTGTAGCGCCTACGTGCTGCTGCACCACTGGATGGGTTCCGTCGAGGGTCACGAGGGCGCCTGGGGTTGGGTCCACGGAGGCATGGGCGCGGTCGGCCAGGTCATGGCCGATTCGGCGACAGCGGCGGGGGCCGAGATCCGGCTCGACGCGTCCGTAAAGCGGATCGACATCCGCAACGGGCGTGCCCACGGCGTGGAGCTCGAGGACGGCACGACCGTGTCGGGACGCCGCGTCATCTCTAGCGCCCACCCGGTCACGACGTACAAGGACCTTATCGGCGACGCGCATCTGCCCGATCAGGTCGTTCGGGATATCAACCGCTTTCAGAGTCGATCGGGTTCGGTGAAGGTCAACCTCGGGCTGTCCGAGTTGCCGAAACCGAAGGCGTGGGACGGCTCGATGCCCGGCGACCCCCACACGGGGATCATGTCGATCTCTCCATCCGTCGATTACCTCGAGCGCGCATGGGACGACGCGAAGTACGGGCGGATGTCGGAGCATCCGTACGTCGAGTGCGTGTTCCCGACAGTGTTCGAACCGGACCTCGCTCCCGAGGGGAAGCACATCGCGTTGTGCTTCACTCAGTTCGGACCGTTCGAGCTCGCCGAGGGCTCCTGGGACGACGGTGGTCGCGACGAGTACGCACGTCGTGTCATCTCAGCCTTGAGCGACGCTTCGCCCAATTTCGAGGCGGCCGTCGAGCACGTCGAGGTACTTACCCCGAAAGACATCGAAGACCGCTTCGGCCTCCTCGGGGGCAACATCTTCCAGGGAGACATGAATCCCGAGCAGATGTTCTCGTTCCGCCCGATCCCCGGCTACGCGGATTACCGGACACCGGTCGCGGGCCTCTATATGTGCGGATCGGGCACCCACCCGGGCGGGGGCGTCATGGCCGTCCCCGGCTACAACGCCTCGAGGGTCGTTTTGCGTGACGTCCGCCGCGACAAACTCACTCGCCGCAACCGCTCCTAGGAACAAAAGAGGAACGTCCGGCGTCCAAGGGGATGTCGACGAAGCCAGGAGGAGCGGTGGAGAAGGTGACGAAGAGGCTCGCGGCTGTTGCGATCGTCGTCGCGGTGGTCGTGGTCGGCGGGGGGAGTGAGGAGCGGGCGTCCGCCGCAACTTCGATCGTTCCGGACCACGCCGGATTCCAGTTTGCCGAGCCGGCGGAGCTAGGGCGATGGACGGTGGACGTGGCCCTGAGTCGCTCCCGCGTAGGCCCGCTGCAGCTCTCGACCGGTTCGGTACGCCGCGCGCCGTCGAGCTCGTCCCATCCGTGGATCCAACACAGCGTGAAGATCACGAACCTGAACGATCGCAAGGTCCACCTCGGCGACACGAGAACGTCCAGGTACCTGGAGGGTCCGGTCAGGCGGGCGCTGCTGGGAGCCGACGAAGGCTGTGGTTACGGCTACTCGAAGGGCCAAGATGGCATCGATGTCGGTGTATGCACGCTGAATCTCGACATCCCAACCTTGGGCCCGGGCGAGAGCATCCGCCGAACGATCACTCTGTTCAAAGGCCTCGACGGCATGC
The DNA here is from genome assembly GCA_030913945.1 of Actinomycetota bacterium. Classification (GTDB taxonomy): domain Bacteria; phylum Actinomycetota; class CADDZG01; order CADDZG01; family WHSQ01; genus JACCXF01. The sequence continues at coordinate 4,031 of JALZOM010000143.1, read as the reverse complement.
AACCCCTCGAGGCCGGCTCCTACGCCTTCCACAAGAAGGTGGAGTTCAGGGTGGCCCACCGCCCCGTACGAATCCGACGCCTGACCGTCGTATACGACATCGAGCGGACCCCCTGAGCGCCGGACGTCGAACTCGGTAGCGGGCCTTCGTCGTGGCGCACAAATTCACAGGGTGAACGTTGTTCCCGGTTTGAGGGAGCAAAAGTGCAGGTAGATGGGCTTTTCGTGTTTGTGATAACGCTCACAAGCTCGTAGGATTGGCGCCTATGCGTAACCGACCGATCCCCGAGGCCACCGTCGCCCGGCTCCCGATCTACCTGCGGTCCCTCTTGGACATGGCCGAGGCCACGGGCGAGCTGACGGTCTCGTCCGAGGAACTTGCCCGGCGGGCGGGCGTGAACGCCGCCAAGGTCCGCAAGGACCTGTCCTATCTCGGCTCCTACGGTACGCGGGGTGTCGGCTACGACCTCGAGTACCTCCTCTATCAGATCACCCGCGAGCTGGGGCTCACCCAGGACTGGCCCGCGGCCCTCGTCGGCATCGGGAACCTGGGCCGGGCCCTCGCTTCCTACAAAGGCTTCTCGGAGCGCGGCTTCCGCATCTCGGCCTTGTTCGACGTGTCCGACGACGTCGTCGGAACCGAAACCGGCGGTCTCACCGTCAGGCACCTGGACGAGCTGAAGGAGGTCGTGGCCGAGGACAACATCTGCATCGGGATCATCTCAACGCCTCCGAACTCGGCCCAGGAGGTCGCCGAGCGTTTCGTCGACGCAGGGGTGAAATCGATCCTGAACTTCGCCCCCTCGGTCGTGAACGTGCCGCCCGACGTCAATGTGCGGAAGGTCGACCTGTCCATCGAGCTCCAGATCCTGTCCTTCTACCAGCAGCGAACTCAAGCTATCGCGACGGCCCGGGAAGCGAACCGCCGGCTCGGCGCCCAGGGACAGGGATAACGATAGATTGGGCGGGATGTCGCTAGTCGTTGTTGGTCTCAATCACCGCACCGCCCCCATCAGCCTTCTCGAACGGCTCTCCATTCCCGAGGAGCAGCTGCCCAAGGCCCTCGCCCACCTCGGGAACTACGAGCACGTGCTCGAAGGGGCGATCCTCTCGACCTGCAATCGCATCGAGGTGTACGCCGTGGTGTCGAAGTTCCACGGCGGCGCACAGGACCTTCGGAACTTCCTGGCCGAGTTCTGCCATGTCGCGCCTGAGGACTTCGTTGATCACCTCTACACGTACCACGAAGAGGGCGCGGTGCGACATCTGTTCCGCGTCGGCTCCGGGATCGATTCGATGGTCGTCGGCGAGTCCGAGATCCTCGGCCAGGTGCGCCGCGCGTTCGGCATCGGAACCGACGAGGGGATGGTCGGCCGCTACCTCGGTCGCGCCTTCCAGCAGGCCCTGCGCGTCGGCAAGCGATCGCGAACTGAGACCGCCATCGGGCGCAATCCCGTATCGGTGTCTTCCGCTGCCGTCGAGCTGGCTCGAAAGGCGTTCCCCGAACAGAGCCTGGCCGGCAAGCGCGTGCTGGTGGTCGGCGCCGGAAAGATGGGGAAGTTGGCGATGCGTGCGCTGGCGCATGCCGGTGCAAGTGATGTGACCATCGTGAATCGAACCGAGGAGCGCGCCGAGCGCCTTGCAGGCGAGTTCGAGGCACGCTCGCTGTCGTTCGATCAGCTCGGCGAGGCGCTGGCCGAGGCGGACATCGTTCTGTCGTCGACGACGGCCCCCCAGACGGTGATCGATCGGAAGATGGCCGAGGCCGCCCTCGAGCGGCGTGGAGGTGGCACGTCTCTTTTGCTCGTCGACATTGCGGTGCCGCGCGATGTCGAGTCGGATGTCGTGGACATCCCCGGGGTCGTCGTAAGGGACCTGGATGATCTGCGTGGGGTGGTCGAAAGCAACATCGGCAGCCGCATCGGCGAGGTCGTCAAGGTCGAGGACATCGTGACCCAGGAGCTCGACCATTTCATCGAGTGGGAGAAAGCCACGGAGATGGCCCCCACCGTCGCCGCTCTGGTGTCGAGCGCGGACGGCATCCGTGGGGTCGAGCTCGAGAAGGCGCTGGCGCGACTGCAGCATCTCTCGCCCGAGGACCGGACGGTGATCGACCATCTGAGTCGCCGGATCGTGAGCAAGTTGCTGCATGGGCCGATCAAACGCGCGAAGGAGCTCTCCAGTGGCAAGCAGGGCCACGTGTACCTCGACGCACTCCGTGAGCTCTTCGATATCGAGGACGACATCTGAACCGTCCGGCTCCCGTCGCCGGTCTCTGACCCCGTGACCCCAACTCCAGAGTTCTCCGAGGACTCACTGGTCGTGGCGAGCCGTGGCTCCCGCCTCGCGTTGACGCAGGCGGGGATCGTCGCAGCCATGGTCCGAGCCCATCACCCGGAGCTGCGGATCGACATCAAGACAGTTCGGACAAGTGGCGACGCCGACTCCCGGCCCTTCACGCAGATCGGCGGCAAGGGCCTCTTCACGACGGAGGTCGAACGCGAGGTGATGGAGGGACGCGCTCACGTCGCGGTGCATTCGGCTAAGGATCTGACCGCGGAGCTGGCAACCGGTTGCGGCATCGTTTGCGTCCCACCCCGAGCGGAACGGGCCGACGTCGTCGTGGGAGGACGAGGCGCCTCCGGCGAGGAGCGTTTGGGTGTGCTTGAGCCGGGTGCAACGGTCGGCACCTCCAGCATGCGCCGGCGGGCCCTGGTGATGGAGGCGCGCTCCGATCTCGACGTGGTCGAGTTTCGCGGCAACCTGGACACGCGCCTCGCGAAGGTGCGGGACGGCGCCGTTGACGTGGCCGTCCTCGCGGCGGCCGGCATCGACAGGTTGAATGGGGGGGCCGATGCGAAACCAGTCCCCGACGTCGCCCCGTTGGATCCGTCGTGGTGGGTTCCCGCTCCGGCTCAGGGCGCGTTGGCTATCGAGGCGCGAACGGATCGGGCCGATGTCGCGCGGTTGTTCGAGGCCCTAACCGACCCGAGCGCAGCCGCTGAGGTCGCATGCGAGCGAGCTTTCTCCGCCCGCCTCGAGGGCGGTTGTTCGGTTCCTCTCGGATGCTCCGCAGTGGTGTCGGGCGCGCACTTGACGGCCTCCGGGTACCTGGCGACCCCAGACGCGGCGATCGCGTTGCGCGATCGGATATCAGGTTCTGCGTCCGAGGCCGAATCGTTGGGCGTCGAGCTCGCCGAAGCTCTGCTCGCGTCGGGAGGAGACGAAGTCCTCGACGAGATCCGAGCCGCGGAGACGACCGAACCCAGCCCGCCATGAGCACCGAAGCCACGGCGCCTGCGACAGATCCGTTCGAAGACCTGCGCGTGGTCGTCACGCGGCCGCAGCATCAGGCCGACGTCCTCGGCCGTGCTTTCGAGGACCGTGGCGCAAAGGTCGTGTACTTCCCGACCATCGAGATCCAGGATCCGCCGTCATGGGAAGGCCTGGACCTTGCGATCCGGAAGCTCGCCGGGGACCTCTACAGCTGGGTCGTCTTCACCAGCTCGAACGGGGTCGAGCGATTCTTCCAACGCCTCGACCATGCGGAACTCGACGCGCGCGCCCTCGGCCGCACGCGGGTGGCAGCGGTCGGCAGCATGACTGCGAGGGTCTTGCGCGAGCATGGCATCCGGGCCGACTTCGTGCCTCGAAGCTTCACCGGCGAGGCGCTCGCCGAGACGATGGGCCGGGGGCTCGGTCGCGTCCTCATCCCGCGCGCGGAGCTCGCGCCACATGACATGGTCGACATCCTGGAGTCAGCCGGCTTCATCCCCGAGGAGGTCGTCGCCTACCGGACGGTGGTGGCGTCCCGGCGTACTCCCGAGGCGAAAGACATCGCGGCGGGGGCCTTCGACGTGGTCACCTTCTTGAGTGGTTCGGCGGCAACGGGATTCGTTGGGGTCTTCGGGCCCCCGCCCGTCCTCGACCTCGGTCCATCCGACGGTTCCGATGACTCCGATGGGCCCGGCCGGACGGTTGCCGCCATCGGCCCGAAGACGGCGGAGGTGGCAGCGGACCTGGGCTTTCGAG
>JALZOM010000107.1 GCA_030913945.1 Actinomycetota bacterium | reverse complement strand
TCACCAGCACCCCCCGGTGCCCGACGGTAGCGCGGAAGTCGAACGAGGCTCCGTCGACGAGTACCTTTTCCTGTATCTCGGATCCAAGTGCGGCAGCCTCATCCGATGTGAGGTCCCGTCCAACCCTGCGGTCGACGATCGACCACCCGTCGCCGTTGGGCTCGACGGTGGCGAAGTTGACGCGGTACGCGAGGTCCCCGTCCCCAACCTCCAGCCCCGCGCCCACGGCCTCGATCGGACCTCGTCCGGTGTGATGCTCGTGCGGGTCGTACCCGAGGATCGCGAAGACCGCGATGTCCGACTCCGGGGCGATGCCCTGGCCGACCGTGGTCACGTAACCGTTACGTCCGGACGCGGCCAGTCGGTCGAGGTGAGGGGTACGAGCCACCTCCAAAGGCGTGGCTCCTCCCAGCTCGTCGAGCGGATCGTCGCCGAGGCCGTCGAGGATGACATACAGGATCTGTTTCACATGGGCCCTTTCGCCTACTTGATGGCCTTCACGATCGCCGCGAACTCCCCGGCATCGAGGGAGGCTCCACCGACAAGCGCTCCATCCACATCCGCTTGCGCGAGAAGCTGGCCGGCATTACCAGACTTGACGCTTCCCCCGTAGAGGATCCGGATGGAGCTCGCGACCTCGCCATCGAACAGTGTCCCCAGGACCGAGCGGATGTGACCGATGGTCGACTGCGCGTCATCCGGCGTCGCGGTCTTGCCGGTGCCGATCGCCCAGATGGGCTCGTAGGCGATGACGATCGAGCGGGCCTGATCGGGCGTCACGCTCTTCAATCCCTCGCGCACCTGTCGCTCGACCTTGGTGGCCGTCTCACCCAACTCTTTCTCGGAGTCCGTTTCACCACAACACATGATCGGCGTCAGCTCGTTGCCGAACGCGACGCGCACCTTCCTGTTCACGTCCTCATCGGACTCGCCGAAGACTTCGCGGCGTTCGGAATGACCCAGTATCACGTAACGCACTCGCAGGGCCTTAAGCATCTCGGCACTAACCTCGCCCGTGAACGCGCCGTCCTTCTCGTAATGCATGTTCTGAGCGCCGAGTGCGAACGACAGTCTGTCGTCCTCGATCAGCGTCTGGGCGGTTCTCATCGACGAAAAGGGTGGGCAGACGGCCACCTCGACCTTGCCGAAATCGTGCTCAGCGAGCTCGTATCCGAGTTGCTGTATCAGTTTGATCGCTTCGAAGTGCGTCTTGTTCATCTTCCAGTTGCCCGCGATTAGCGGCGTTCTCATATCGGCTCCTAAACTCGTTTGCGTAGGGCGGCGACTCCCGGAAGGTCCAACCCCTCTAGAAGCTCCAAGGACGCGCCGCCGCCGGTCGAGAGATGCGAGACCGCGTCGTCGAGCCCCAGCTGCCGCAGAGCCGCTGCGGAATCGCCTCCGCCCACCACCGTATAGGCCCCCGCCCGGGTTGCCTCGGCCATCGCTTCGGCGACCGTCCTCGTCCCTGCTGCGTAATCGTCGATCTCGAAGATCCCCATCGGCCCGTTCCACAGCAGCGTGCGAGCGGTTCGGATGGCATCCCCGAACCGGCTCGCCGTCTCGGGACCGATGTCGACGCCTAGCCGGTCACCGATGGCGCGCAGCGGCACCGTCTCGTGAGCCGCGCCCTCCTCGGGAGCGTCGGCCGCGACCACGTCGGTCGGAAGAAGAACATCGATCCCGGCGCGGTCGGCTCGTTCCAGCACGGTCCTCACTCCTTCGACTCGATCCTCCTCGACGAGTGAGCGACCGACCTCCTCGCCTCGCGCTACGAGCAAGGTGAACGCCATCGCACCGCCGATGCAGATCGCATCGCACAGGTCGAGCAGATTGTCGATCACCTTCAGTTTGTCCGAGACCTTCGCCCCACCAAGAACCGCGACGAATGGTCGGTCGGGCTCATGCAGTAGTCGCTCCAACTTGGCCACCTCATCAACGAGTAGCAAACCCCCAACCGCGGGTAGCAGCTCGGCTACCCCGACCACCGACGCGTGCGCTCGATGAGAAGAACCGAAAGCGTCGTTCACGTAGGCCTCCGCGAGCGCGGCCAGCGCCCCGGCGAAGTTGGAGTCGTTGGCCTCCTCCCCGGGATCGAATCTGAGGTTCTCGAGCAGCACGACGGGAGCGTCGGAGGCGCAGGCCCGGGTTGCGTCCTCCCCCACGATCTGATCGAGAGTCTCCACTTCGACTCCCAGCAGCTCGCCGAGCCGCGCTCCCAGGGGAGCCAGCCGCAGGTCGGCCACAATTCGCCCCTTGGGGCGTCCCAGATGCGAGCACACCGCCACGCGCCCACCGCGATCGAGCAGCTCACGGAGCGTCGGGATCGACGCGCGGACCCGGAGATCGTCGCCTATCTTTCCGTCTTGCAACGGCACGTTCAGATCGCACCGCACGAGGACGCGCCTACCGTCCACCTCCAGTTCGTCGAGTGTGGGCAGTGGTTGGTCTTCCTGAGCCACCTGCTAGAGCCTGCTCGCCACCAACTCGGTCAGGTCGACCAGGCGATTGGAATAACCCCACTCGTTGTCGTACCAGCCCAGCACCTTGACCATGCTGCCATTCGCCATGGTCGACAGCCCATCGACGATGCAGGAGTGGGCGTCTCCGACGATGTCGCTCGATACCAGCGGATCTTCCGTGTACTTGAGGATCCCCTTCATCCCGGCCGCCTGGGCGGCTTCCCGGTATGCGGTGTTGATCTCATCCCTGGTCGTCTCGGAGCCGAGCACGCACACGAGGTCGGTGATCGACCCGTCCACCACCGGCACCCTTAGGGACAGACCGTCGAGTCGGCCTTTCAGCGCGGGCAGGGCGAGCGCCGCCGCTTTCGCCGCCCCCGTGGTCGTCGGGATGATGTTGATCGCCGCAGCGCGGGCCCTTCGTAGATCATCCCGAGCGAGGTCCTGCACGCTCTGGTCGTTCGTGTACGCGTGGCAGGTCGTCATGAACCCCGACTCGATCCCCCAGTTGTCTTGCAGAACCTTGGCGAGCGGGACCACGCAGTTGGTCGTGCAGGAAGCGTTCGAGATGACGTCGTGCTTCGACGGATCGAAGTCCTCGTGGTTGACGCCCATCACGATCGTGATGTCCTCTTCCTTCCCCGGGGCAGAGATGATGACCTTCTTCGCTCCGCCCTCGATGTGCTTGGCTGCTGCGTCGCGCTTGGTGAACAGTCCGGTCGACTCGATCACGACCTGCGCCCCGAGATCGCCCCAGGGAAGCGCTGCCGGATCCCTTTCGGACAGCACCTTCACCTCAGTGCCTCCCGCCGAGAAACCGCCATCCGTGACCTTCACCTCTTCATCGAACCGGCCGAAGACCGAGTCGTACTTGAGGAGATGGGCGAGGACCGAGCGATCGGTCAGATCGTTGATCGCTACGATCTCGAGATCACTACCTTTCGCCCGAGCAGCACGAAAGAAGTTGCGTCCGATCCGGCCGAATCCATTGATGCCAATGCGGGTGGCCATGGTTCTCCCTTCCCTGTGGCGGAAATTTTTGGTGATTTGTCCGCCCATCCTAGCGGGCCGTTCGTTGAGCTCTTCAGTTCAGCGACGCCAGCACCCGCGCCAACTTCACCGGGTCGTGAGTTCCGTCGGGAGCCGCAACGTCCGCCTCCACGACCTTCAGACCCAGAGCGACCAGGGGCGCGGCCTCAGGGGCAACGCCTTGATCCGCGATCATCGGTGACTGGAGTACGACCGAGTCGATCGCATAAGGGCCCAGGTGAGCCAGGAGAGCCTCGACGTGGGCCGCCGCGCCCAGGCCTTGCGTCTCTCCCGCCTGCATCCGCGCATTGCAGACGAACACCCGGTGGGCCGCACTGTGGATGAGTGCCCTGCGTAGGTCGGGCACGAGAAGCGTGGCTATAAGGCTCGTGAACAAGCTCCCGGGTCCCAGAATGACCTGATCCGCCTCGAGGATGGCTCCCACCGCGCCAGGATGGGCCTGGGGTTCCCGCGGTTCGAGATAGACGGCCTGTATCGGCGCCTCGGTCTCGGCGACGGCGACCTGACCTCGCACCACACCCCCCTCGACGCGAGCGAGGAGAGAGACCAGATCGGTCGTCGCCGGGTAGACGATCCCCGACGCCCCGACGAGCTCGCCAGCTGCCCGCACCGCGGAGGCGAAGTCCGGCTCGATCTCCGCGAGAGCCGTGATGACCAGATTCCCCACCGTGTGACCTGCGAGCGCGCCACTCTCGAACCTGTGTTGCCAGAGCCGCGTGGTCGGAGATTCATCAGCGAGCGCGACCAGGCAGTTCCGGATGTCACCAGGCGGGGGTATCCCGAGGTCTCTCGTCAGACGTCCCGACGATCCTCCGTCGTCGGCCACCGTCACCACCGCTGCGATCTCATCCGCGTACAGCCGGGCGGCGCCCAGCGTTGACGCCAGTCCATGCCCCCCGCCCACGCCGGTGACCCTCATCTCAGCGAGTGCGTTCCACGTCGCGGTGAAGAACCTTGGCTGCGAATCCCTGGTCCACGATCGCCCGGGAGAGCTCGCCTGCCAGAACCACCGAACGGTGTCGTCCGCCGGTGCAACCCACGGCGACGGTGAGGTAGTGCCTGCCCTCCTGCTGGAAACCCGGCAGGAGCAGCGTGAAGAGGGTCTTCACGTGCTCGAGGAAGGCCACGGTGCCGTCCTGCTCCAGCACGTATTCCTTCACGGGATCGTCGAGCCCGGTTTGCTCCCGCAAACCCTCGACCCAATGCGGATTCGGCAGGAAACGGACGTCGAAGACGATGTCCGCGTCCGGCGGAAGTCCGAACTTGTAGCCGAACGACATGACCGTCGTTTTCAGTCCCTCCGGTCCCGGCGCTCCCTCGAAGAAGGAACCTATCCGGGTGCGCAACGTGCGGACCGAGATCTCCGAAGTATCGATGATGAGATCTGCGCCGTCGCGGAATGGACGCATCACCTCGCGCTCTCTTTGGATACCCACGGCCACTCTGTCGTCGAGCGCCAGCGGGTGCTTCCGCCGGCTGGCCTCGAACCTGCGGACCAAAGACTCGTCGGACGATTCGAGGAACACGAGACGGTAATCGCACACATCCCTGCGCAACTTCGTCAGCTCGTTCATGGCCTCGCTGAAGAACCTGCCGCCCCGAGCGTCTATGACCACCGCGACCCGCTCGATGTCGTTCCCGGGCGCCAGCGCGAGCGAGATCATCGTCTTGATCAGGGTGGGCGGGAGGTTGTCGACGACGAACCAGCCCAGGTCCTCGAGGGCTTTCGCCGCCTCCGAGCGGCCCGCGCCCGACAGCCCGGAGATCACGATCACCTCGACATCTCTCGCGCGACGGGTCGTGCTCACGACGCCTCTCTCTCCGCGGGTCCTGTCGTACCTGAGACTTTCTCTTGCTCTGGATGAAGTGCTTCATACACCGCGCCCGCGACCCCCCTGGGCAAACCCTTCACGGCTTCGATGTCTTCGCGCCTGGCCTCGCGTATCCGCTTCACCGAACCGAAGTGTTTCAGCAGGTTCTTTCGGCGCACCTCGCCCAGGCCGCGGATCCCGTCAAGAGCGGACTGCGTCATCCGCTTCCCTCGCCGCAACCGATGGTAGGCGAGCGCGAAGCGATGAGCCTCATCGCGGATCTGCTGCAACAGATACAGGGCCTCGGATCCCCGGGGGATGATGACTGGGTCGGGCGTTCCGGGCACGAACACCTCTTCCATCCGCTTGGCCAGCGACACCGTAGCAACGCCCTCGACCTCGAGCTCGTGCATCACATCGACAGCAGCGTTCAGCTGACCTTTGCCTCCATCGATCACCACCAGGTTGGGGGGATACGCGAACCGTCTGGGCTTCGAGCCCTCTTCGTCATCGGGCGAGTTGAGCCTGCTGAACCTCCGACGGATCACTTCCCCCATCATCGCGACGTCATCGGGCCCGCTCGTCCACTTGATGGAGAAGCGCCTGTAGTCCGACCTCTTGGGAAGGCCATCTTCGAAGACCACCATCGAGCCGACGGCCTCCGACTGCCCCGTATTGGAGATGTCGAAGCACTCGATCCTCAATGGCGCGTCCGGTAGCCCCAGCTCCTCCTGGAGCTGCATCAACATCCGGGTGCGCGCTGCGAAATCGCTCGACCGCTTCAACCGATGCTGCGAGAACGCCTCCTTGGCATTGCTAGTCACGGTCTCCAGGAGCTGCCTCTTCTGGCCGCGCTGAGGGACACGGATGCGGACCTTCGCCCCTCTGGTCTTCGAGAGCCAGGTCTGGATGAGGTCCCGCTCGTCCGGCACGACCGGAACGAGGACTTCCTTCGGAACACTTCCCTCCAAGTAGAGGCGCTGCAGGAAGCGACTCACGAGCGCCGGCGTGTGGAGGTCCTCAACCTTGTCGACCACGAATCCCTTTCGCCCGGTGACTCGCCCCCGCCGCACGAAGAAGACCTGAAACGCCGCTTCGAGATCGTTCTCGACCATCCCGACGACATCGAGCTCCTCGCGCTCGGACGACACCATCTGCTGCCGCGCGATCGCCTTCCGCACGTTATCGAGCTGATCGCGCATCTTTGCCGCCACTTCATATTCGCGTCGTGAGGACGCCGTGCCCATCGCATCCTCGAGGCGATCGACGACCGGCTTCGTGTTCCCGTCGAGGAAGTCACACAGGTCTAGAGCGATGGCGCGGTGTTCCTCGGCCGCTACGGCTCCGACGCAGGGCCCAGCACAGCGCTCGATGTCGAAGAGGAGACACGGACGATTGCGGCGTCTGCATCGGTCGAAGACGCCTTGCGAGCAGGTTCGCATCGGAAAAGTGCGTAGCAGGAGATCCAGCGTGTCGCGGATCGCGTATGCGTGAGCGAACGGCCCGTAGTAGCGCACACCCTTCTTCTTGTTGCCCCGCATGACTCGCGCCCTCGGGAACTCTTCATCGAGGGTGATGGCGAGGTAGGGATAGCTCTTATCATCCCTATAGCGGACGTTGTAGCGGGGTCGGTGTTGCTTGATGAGGTTGAGCTCCAGATGCAGGGCCTCGACCTCGCTTTCGGTCACGATCCACTCGACCTCGGCGGCCGCCTCGACCATCGCCTCGGTGCGCGGGTGAAGACCCGTCGTGAAGTAGTTGGCCAGGCGATTCCTCAGAACCTTGGCCTTGCCGACGTATACGACCCGCCCCATCTCGTCCCGAAACAGGTAGACGCCCGGGGCGGAAGGGATGGAGCCGGTCTCTGGACGCTGGAGCCTTATGCGTCGAGCCATTGCCTCCATTGTCCTCTGCCTGAACGTCCCCCGGGGCGCGGCTAGGTCGAGCCGGGAGAAGCCCTTCCGTCGGGCGAGGGCGAGGGGCTCGCTTCGGTCGAGGGCGGTGGTGGCGACTCGAGGCCATCCGGGTTCTCGGGCTCGGCCTCACCATCCACATCCGAAGGCAGATCCATCGGCCTGCGGGGCCAGCCGGCCCCTGGCCCGCTCCGCGATCTCGCCGCGACCTCTCGAGGGTGGTCCGCCACCCACTCCCGGAGCGCCGCCACGAGGGACCGGGCGAGGCCGGTGAGTTTGAACTCGCGGGGAGGGATGCAATCGAGCGTCGTCACCACGGTTCGAAGCTTCCGCACGTGAGGAAGACGTGGGTAGGCAGCCGGACGCTTGTACTTGCACGGCCATGACGATTCCGCCCGGTCCACGACGAGGCCGACTCGGATCCGGTAGAACTCTCGCCCATCAGGGGAGCGCCACGGCACCGACGCGTCCTCGACCGCATGTAGGAATCCGGGGAGATACGTGAACAAGCGCTCGATGTCCTGCCGTTGATCCAGTTGGAACTCGATGAAGTCGGCGAGCGCATCGAAGCCTCCGGCGAGATCGTCTCCTCGTCGCGCGAGCAACTGGATCCCGTCTCGGGCGAATCGATCGTTAGCGGCGAACAGCTCCCTGAGCTCCTCGGGTTCGTCACCGATTCCAGTCAACACCTGATCGGCTGCGCGTATGGCGTCCGAGAACTCATCTTTCGTTCGGAGAAACTCCGCGCCGGCCTGTGGAGCGTTGTCGAGCAGACGGATCTGCTCCGGAGCTACGGAGGCGAAGGCATCCGACAAGGTCGACAGGGATCGGAGTATCGCGGCGATGTCTCCCCCGCGGCCCTCGAGTCCGCTCGCAAGGTTCTGGATGAGCCGGCGGCTTTGTTCCGGCGGGATGTCGCTGAGAACGGAGTCTAGAGACTTCAGCAGCTGCTGGAAATCGACCGGTAGTTGCGTGCTGGAGCGCGGGATGACATCCCCATCCGCCAAGACCTCGTTGTCGGGGGTCTCGGGAACGAGATTGACGAACTGCTCTCCGACCGCGCTCTTGCTCTGGACCTTCGCGACGACGTCTCGGGGGATGTCTCCTCGCCACTCGGGGTCTATCACCAACTCGATGTCAACGCCGTCATCGTTCAAGGCCAGGGCGCCGACGCGTCCCACGAGTACCCCTCGATAGGTGACTTCTTGATCCGTGAAAACACCTCCCGAGGACGCGAAGTCGGCCACGACGCGCATCGGGTCGCCGACCGTGCCGGGTCCCACGAGTCGCAGTACGACCCAGCCCACGGTGACGATCCCGAGGGCGAGCACGGCGAGAAGGTTGATCGCCAGGCGGGGCTTTATCCTCATGACCCCTCCCCCGGCACGTCGCCCTTCTCGCCCCGCGAGTGGCAGAACCTGAGGGTCTCGCACAGGACCGCATCCGCCTGGATGTAGTCGCCGGAGCCGTCGCTCCCCGGTCCCCCACCCAGGCTCTTCGGAAAGAGCTCGAAGAAGTCACGAAGCTGGGTGATGTCGACACGCAGCTCTCCTTCGGCTCCGGCAAGGCCCGAGAGCACCGGCCGCAGCGCCTTGAACTGTCGATCCAGCGCATCTTGGTGTCGGGCAAGGAAACGGCTATTCACGTCTCCGAAGTGCCGCAGCGATTCGAAGAGACGCGTTAGCCCCGACCCTTGGTCCGCCAGCAGGGCGTTGGCGTCCTCCGCCGAGTCAAAGAACCTGTCGAGGGTTTCCTTGTTCCTCGCGAAGGTCTCGGAGGCGGCCGCTAGGTCGTCGATCGCGGCTCCGACATCCAGCTTGCGCGCCGTAAGCACCGAGGTGAACACGTCGAGCTCCTCGATGACGTCGCCCAATTTCGCCCCGCGACCCTCGAGGATCACCGCCTGGGCGTGCGTGAACCGGTTGAGGCTTTCGAGCCCACCTCCGCCGATGAAAGACGAGAGGTCCCCGAGGAAAGTCTCGATGTCCACCCGGCGCTCCGTCAAAGCCAGCGGTATCTCGTGGCTCTCCGTTCCGAGGAAGGGGGCTCCTTCCTCGGTAGGAACGAGCTCGACGAACTGTTCGCCCAACAGCGAGGTTTGGCGGATGACGGCTTCGAGTTCCGTCGCGGGCACGCGCGCCGTTGGATCGACGGATATCTCGACGCGCGCCACCATCTGACCGTCTCGGAGCAACAACTTGATGTCCTCTATCGAGCCGACCTCGACGTCTTTGATCTGGACGCCTCCACCTTCCACGAGGTCTCCGACATCCGTGAAGTACGCAACGACCTCGTGTGAGGGATCGCCGTTCGAGAAACAACCGGAAGCGCCGAGCGCCGCCACGATCGCGAGGAGGACGAGCCGCGCGGCCTTCATCGAGTGCTCCCGTTCTTGAAACCGCTCCAGTACCAGCGGGCGAGCAAGACCTTCATCTCGTTCTGGCCGATCTCCTTCGCCAGTTGCCGTACGGACCTCTCGGCCTGAGCATCGAACGAGCCGGCACCGTCGGCGAACAGATGTCCTGCGCAGAGAACAACGAGCTGACGGATCAGGAACCTGAGGTGGATGTCATACTCGGGCGGGATGAAGCTAAGGGCCGTGTCGGTGATGTCATCGGGTCCCCAATCGGGGAACAGCAACAGGAAGGACTCGGCGAGCACCTCGAGGCGCCGGCACGAGATCGTGTCACGAGAGTCGATCCGGTAGTTGTAGGCCGACCGCGGGCTGCCCGGCGGGGCCTGCCTGCCGGTGTAGGCATGCACGCCACGCCCCGAAGCGTCGGTCGCGCCCACCGCCTCCGCGATCACGTTCGTCCATTTCAGAGCGTTGACCAGCGCCGTACGGTGTCTCAGGACGTCGTGCAGGACGGTGTCGAGCCGCGCGAAGGCCTGGCCCAGCTCGTCGCCGCTCTCCTGGACGAGCGCCGACCCTTGCCGGGACAGGAAGGCCACGTTCTCGATCGTCCCCTCGAGCTCCTGTTGATCCCGCGCGAGCGAGCTCACGACCAGCTGGAACCTCTCGTTCAGCAGTCCGATCTCGCTGGACCTGTTCGCCAGAGACAGGAACAGGCGGTCGAGATTCGAGATCAGCTTCCGGATGTCGGTCTCGGAACCCGCGAGGTTCTGGAGGACCACCGCGGAGTTCGACAGCGTGCCTGCGAGCTCATCGGAACGACCTCGTGTCGCGGAATCAAGGCCGGCGATCAGGCGACGGAGGGGGCCCGCCAATTCACCCTCCCTCGGCTCGAGAGCCCCGAGTAGTTCTCGGAGCTGAGTGAGCACGTCGTCGAGCTCGGCGGGGATCGAGGTGCGCGCCAGAGAGAGATGGGCGCCATCCTGCAGAGCCGCTCCGGAGGTGTACTGGGGATAAAGCTGCACGTATCTGTCGGCGATGATGGTCACCGGAACCACCTGAAGGTGGGCGCCGGCGGGCACGGGAACGTCCTCCTGGATCTCCATGGTGACGCGGACCGCATCCGGCTTCGGCTCCACCCGCGTGATCACACCGACCTCCACACCACGCACCATCACGCGCGCACCATCGAACAGGTTCGGGGCCTCCTCGATGTCCGCGGTCAGGGTGTAGGTATCCTCCTGCTCCGGGCGGGCGACGCTGTACGCCGCGATCGCCGCCGCGACCATCACGGCGAGAACCAGCGCAGAGACAAGTCTCTTCATCGGCGCGATCCCGCGGCTCGAGCGGCCGAATCAGGGAGCGGCTGACGACCTTTGGCCGGAAGTCCAGGATCAGCTGGTGAGCCCTCGGCCACGCAGGTGTCCTCGGTGATGACCGCGCAGACCTCACCCTCGATGAACCGCCCGAAGCTGGCCGGCTGAGCGAACATCTCCTGAGCGATGTCGATCTCGCCGAGCGCCTCGTCGATCGTGTCCATCTCGGACTCGGCGAGGACCAGGATCTTGTTCAGATCTGCCACGCCGAGAACGATCGAACCCCGCGCGACCTGGATCAGAACGCCGAGGTTCTCGGTGAGATCGCTGGTGGCAGCGAGAAGGGATGAGACCGTAGCCCGACGCTCGGCCAGCGTCCCCAGTACGTCCGCGCCACGGCTGAGCACGCCCTCGAGATCCTGACCGGTGGCGGCGAGCACCGCCGTCGCCTCGCTGCTGCTCTTCAGCAGGCGAGAGATGTCCGCGCTCTTGTCGCCGAGCACCTCGCCCGCGCGGTCCAACGACACGAATGCCCTTCTCAACTCGCCGCGCGCCGGTTGGACCGTGCGACCCAGTGTCTCGAGCATCTTTCTCAGGGCGACCTTGTCGATCGCCTCGAGCGTCGCGGTCCCTTCGGTCGCCGCTTGGTAGATATCGAACGGCACGGTCGTCTGATCGCGTGGGATCACGGAGCCCTCGTCCAGGAACCCGCTAATCACGGAGTCGACGTCCTCGCCGGAGGCGGCCGTCTCGATGAAGACGCGAGGGAACTGGAGATCGATGAACTTCTGGCCGAGCAATGTCTTCAGCTTGACCTCGAGATGGGTCTCGCGGGGGATCCGGACGTCCCTCTCGATCTCCATGATCACGCGAGCCGCTCCGGGGGCGAGGCGCAACGACTTGACCTGACCAACCTTGACGCCGGCGACCCTCACCTCGTTGCCGGGTTGAAGGCCGGCCGCGTCCTGGAGGTCGGCGGAGAGCGTGTACACGCCGCGCAGACCCTCGAAGCGATTGATCGAGAAGGCGAGTCCCACACCGGCGGCGGTCAGCACCAGCGAAAGAAGGCCAACCACCATCGGTCTGCGTTCTCGGAACGATCTCATGGGGTCCCCCGGCGACCGCAGATGTTGAGATCGTCCCTGCACGCGTCGATCAAGTGGATCATCGACCACTGCCCGTAGGAGTTGACCCGCTCCACGCCGACCAGCATCTCCGGCAACGCCCGTAGCGCACCCCGTAGATCCGCTCGCTTGTCGTCCACCGCGTCCAATAGGGTCGCCAGGTCCTTGATCTCGCTCTCGATCGCAACATCGTTGTTGTCGACCAGCCGGCCCAAGCGCCCTGCCGCGTCGTCGAGAGATACGAGAGCCGCGGCCAGCACATCCTTGTTCGCCTGGAGCTCGCCTAGGAATGTGTTGAGATTCGCAACCGTCGACTGCAGCTGCCCATCGCGCCCGGCGATGTCTTCGGTGACGACGTTGAGGTTACGCAGCAGGGTCGTCAACTGCGAGTCCCTGGAAGCGACGACATCGGAGATATCCGAAACGTTCGTCAGAAGACTCTCGATCTGTCCGCCCCTACCTTTCAGCGCCTCGACCAGCGCGCGCGTGACCGTATTGATGTCCTCCGGATCGGTTGAACGGATCAGGGGTCGCAGGCCGTTGAACAGCTCGGTCAGATCGAACGCCCCCTTCGTTTGCGCCAGGGGGATCGTGTCGCCGGACTCCAGCAGGCCGGCGGCTCCTGAGCGTCCCTGAACGAGCGTCACCATCCGCTGACCGATGAGGTTGCGGAAACGCACTTCGGCGTTCAGGTCCGCCGGAAGTTCGTTGCCTTCTTCGATGGAGATGGTGACCAGAGCCAGGCCGTTCTCGATCTCGATCGATTCGACCCGTCCGACGGTGACGCCCGCAGCCTTCACGACGTCGCCTCGGAGCAACCCGGTTGCGTCCGTGAACTGGGCGGTGATCTCGTACGGATCGGAGAAGAGTTGGAAGTTGCCGATAAGCGTGGCGATCCATACCGTGACGACAACGGTGACGGCGGTGAAGATCGCCAGCTTGATGGAGGTCCAGGTCAGTCCGCCCATCAGGGAGCCTCATCCGCGTTCGCGTCCCCGGCCATCCCAGCCTCGAGCAGCCGCACGAGACGAGGCGAAGCTCTCCGTCCGAGGGCCTCCTCGAGCGCCTCTCGAGCGTCCGCTCGATTCGACCCGGGGGTTAGAGCGCGAAGCAGACCAGGGTCCCCCGGCTCATTCGCGGCCGGCGCCTGACCCCGTCCGTAGATGCTCCGTGACTCCAGTCCGGGCGGCTGGTAGA
>JALZOM010000102.1 GCA_030913945.1 Actinomycetota bacterium | reverse complement strand
CGTGCCGCATTCGTCCGCACCACATTCGCCGCCACCGCTCCATTCTCAGATGATCCCTGCCAGCTACTGAGCTGGGCGAACGCTGCTTTGGTCGAGCGCGCTGACACCAGTAGTGAGTTCGTCACCGCCGCCTGCGTCACTTACCTCCCGGAGCATCGACTTCTCCGCTTTGCCTATGCAGGCCATCCGCCGGCCCTATCGGTGTTTGACGACCCCGAGTTCGTCGCGCCTAGCCAAGGCCCTCCACTCGGGATCGTCGCCGATCCCGAGCCCTAAGTCCTTCTTGGTGGGATGCCGGGATGACGCAGATCAGTGCGGAGTTGTCCCCAGCCCGTCCGGGAGGCCAACTTGGCTCATCGTGGTGGGCTGTCATGTGACTAAGGATTGAGGCATTGAGCTCGGCTTTCGAATCAATACCAGCCCAAACGCAAACCACGACAATCCAAATGCGATAAGGCCCCCTTGCTCGGCGAACAGGATGCCGAGCACCGCCCCCAGCACGAGGAACCATGTGCACCAACTGGGGAGCCCCACGCGTCTGAGGAACACTCCGAAGGCAACGAGCAGCAACAAGCCCAGTAGCAGCCCTATGACATAAGCAAACCCGAGCGCATCCAGCCCTGCACAATGCTCGAGCAAGTTGGCGAAGCCTGCGACTCCGAACCCGGCCGCTGCAACGAGCCCAATCAGGGCCCTTCGTTGGGCCATGGCCGATCGGAAGATCGTGTAGAGGCCGAAAAGGGCTAGGCCCAGAGCGAGGAAGGCCACCGTATCGATGCCGTTTAGCAGGTAGCCGTAGAAGGACTTGCAGTCCCAATAATCGGAGTCCGAGGGCACCCGTGCACCAATGTCTTTCGCGACCCACGCCAGTCCGGCGACTAGCGCGGATGTACCCGTGATCATCCGAAGGCGCGCGGTGGGGTTCGGCAGAGCCATGAGCGGAACGATGCCACATATCTTTGGACGGAGCCCTTTTGATACCCGGCCCGGAAGTCCAAATTGCCATAGAGGCGACGACCAACAGGAAGCAGATCCAGAGTGAAGGTGGTTGACGGGGCCCTGTCCGAAACCAGCCACGCGGGAGTAACGAACCCTAAGTCCTTGGTGAGAACCCCTACCGGGACAAATTGGCGCCCCTCGACGGCTGGGTCTGCTATCCAAGCACCGCGAAGGGGATTGTCCTAGAGTGGCATGACGATGAGCCCGGAACCCGGACCGGAACCCGGAGAGGAGACCGCTCAGGTCCGTCGGTTGCACACTGAGGCCGACGCCAGAAATCGCGATATCCACGATCTGGGAGAGCGCGAGCACCGGTACCAAAACCTCGTAGCGCGCCTTCGCCGAGAAGCGGACGTGCGGGATGAGAAGTTAGCCGCGCTAAGTCTGCGTCTCGAGTCAGCCGAGCACGAGCTCAAGGATTTGCGCGCCATCCGGGATGCACTCACCCCACCCGAATTGCCAACGCGCCCAGGCTTGGAGCTGGCTGCTGCCTACCTGCCGGCCGCGGCCGAGAAGGTGAGCGGCGATTTCTATCTGGTGGCCGAGGGACCGGAGGATTCCACCCTCCTGGTTATCGGGGACGTCGTGGGACACGGTCTCGCGGCCGCTCGACGTGCCGCATTCGTCCGCACCACATTCGCCGCCACCGCTCCATTCTCAGATGATCCCTGCCAGCTACTGAGCTGGGCGAACGCTGCTTTGGTCGAGCGCGCTGACACCAGTAATAAGTTCGTCACCGCCGCCTGCGTCACTTACCTCCCGGAGCATCGACTTCTCCGCTTTGCCTATGCAGGCCATCCGCCGGCCCTATCGGTGTTTGACGACCGCGAGTTCGTCGTGCCTAGCCAAGGTCCTCCACTCGGGATCGTCGCCGATCCCGCCTACGTTGAAGGATCGGTGAGGGCCGAAGGTCCTACCGGCGTGTTGCTGTTCACCGACGGAGTCACAGAGGCGCGACACGGTGACGAACTATTCGGTGTCGAAGGGGTTCGCGCAGTGCTTAGCGAGCTCGAGTACCCCTCCCCGAGCGATGCCATCGCCGTCGTCCGGGCCCGTGTCGCCGATTTCGCCTATGGCACGTTGACCGATGATCTCTGCATGCTGGCTGCCCGGATCGTCTAGTAAATCGGTTCACGCGGGAGTAACGAGCCCTAAGTCCTTCGAGCTGTGACCACCAATGTGACCACGGGGCGAACGGCAACGATTATCTGCGTATCCCGGAGGACGAGAGACCGTCAGCTACCTGCCGAAACGGACGGGCACGGTAGGCAGCGGACATTCCTGCCGCGACTGAAAATCGCGGTGTCGGCAGTTCGATTCTGCCCCTCGCCACGGACCCGATGGGTCGCGACACGAAAAAGGGCCCCTGCGAGAATCCTCGCGGGGCCCTATTCGGTTCCTTGCGGACTCAGCCGATCGGTTGTGACAGCTCGGCGTCGGCTCCAGACTTCGCACCATCGAGGAACTTACGAACCTCGTCGGCCCGGTAGCGGCGGTGGCCGCCTAGCGTCCGGATCGAAGACAGCTTTCCCGCCTTGGCCCACCGGGTGACCGTCTTAGGGTCAACACGGAAGAGCGCGGCGACCTCGGCCGGAGTCAGCAGCGAGTCGTCCTTCTGGCTCTTCATACAGCCTCCAATTGTTCGAGCTTTGTACCGTTTACAACCGGGCCACAAACCCGGCAACGGCAGGCAACCAGGCCAAAGCTGCCGCCAACATCATCGACCAAGGCAGGCTCCAAGCGTAATGGCTAGAAAGGGTCATTTTTGCGACCTTTCGGGACTATGAGCCAGATAGTCACCTTCCACTAGTCCGAATCGCCCGGAGTGGCCAAACCGGACCAATCCCGCTTAAGTATCGGACGGAACGGACCAGCGAACGTGAGCGGGGGCGGGGGCTCAGGTGGTCGCTCGAAGCTCCTAGTTCATGACCTCGTGGGCTCTGACCGCGCTCCAACGCTCGCTTAGACCCGAGAAGAGGCGGCCCGCCCTGATCAGATCGCCCCCGGCCAGAGCGTCGAGGCAGGATCGGACCTCGGCGGCGGAGCCGTCGTCGACCAGGTCTTCGTCTTCGAACATGCCGGCGACCAGGCCGTAATCAAGCTCGACCAGCCCCTCACCCGGGAAGCCCTCGATCCAATCGCACAGCTCCCGCACCGCCACAGCGACGTCTTCGTCGATCCCGGACGCCTCGAGAATCTCCAGAGCCCCGGACAGGCGCTCCCGGGCCCTCCCCAACGTCGTCTCGTAGCGGATCCGGAGACCCTCGCGATCCTCGATCAGGATCCGCTCGGAGCCCTCGAACGCAGCGAACCACCTGAGAGGTACGTGCCAGTTGGCGTGAAGGATGTTCGAGCGGATGTCGGGCTCACGATCGCTGAGGGCCGCCAGCTCGCGAGCCGCCGAGTGCGCCACGCCTTGGGGTACGAAGGCATCGGCCACCTCCTCGGGGACGCTCTGCCTGAAGGCGAGCAAGCCGGCAAGCATCCTCAGGCGGGTTCGATACGGACACACGTAGATGTTTTCGCCGACGCGGCGCACGAAGGCCCCTTCCGCTTCGACTCCCACCTCGGATGAGGGCAGCGCCGATGCCACGAGCCACTTGCGAGAAGGCCCCCACAGGGTCTTGTTGTGATGCTCGGGCTGGGCCAGCCACCGGCTCCTCTCGTCATCGGAGAAGGCCGACAGCGGTTGGTACACCCTGAGGTAGGCGGTCCTGATCACGGCGCAATCGTAACCACGCCGTGGGACAGGACCTTGTCATTCGAGGGGCGGTACCATCAGGAAACTGATTTGACAGCTACCAAGATGGCAGGGGGATGGCTCGCCTATGAGCGTGTTCGAGCACATCGATGGAGATGGCTACGAGCAGGTGGTTTTCTGTTCCGACGATCAATCAGGGCTGCGGGCGATCGTCGCCATCCACTCCACCGCTCTGGGGCCCGCTCTTGGCGGTACGCGTTTCTACCCCTACCCCTCCGAGGAAGAGGCGCTGGTCGACGTGCTGCGCCTCGCGAGAGGAATGACCTACAAGGCGGCCGCAGCCGGTCTCGATCTCGGAGGCGGGAAAGCCGTCATCATCGGCGATCCCAAGCGACACAAGACCGAGGAGCTGTTGCGCGCGTACGGACGTTACATCGAGACGCTCGGGGGACGCTACATCACCGCCGAGGATGTGGGAACGGCCCTGGGGGACATGGATGTCGTGCGACGAGAGTCCAGATGGGTTACCGGTTGTTCCCACACCTGGGGAGGATCGGGGGACCCATCGCCGGTCACGGCCTACGGCGTCATGCAGGGCATCAAGGCCTGCGCGCTCGAGGTCTTCGGAAACCCGAACCTCAGCGGTCTCAGCGTCGCTATCCAGGGTGTCGGCAAGGTGGGCCACGCGCTGTGCGGCTACCTGGTGAAGGAGGGCGCCAAAGTCACCGTGGGCGACATCGATGTCGACAACCTGGCGCGTGCGGTGTCAGACCACGGCGTCGAGAGCGTCCCTCTGGCCGAGCTACACAAGCTCGAGGTTGACATCCTTGCCCCGTGCGCCCTCGGCGGCTTGATCAACGACGACACGATCTCCAAGCTCCGATGCAAGGTGATCGCAGGAGCTGCTAACAACCAGCTCGCGAGCGACGAACACGGAGACAAGCTGCGGGACCTAGGTATCCTCTACGCGCCCGACTTCGTCATCAATGCCGGAGGGCTAATCAACGTGGAAGACGAGCTGCGGGGATACGAACGCGACCGTGCGATGGCGCGGGTAGAGGGGATCTACCGGCAACTGCAGCACATCTTTGCCTTGTCGCGCGAACGAGACCTATCCACGGCGCGCGCCGCGATGGAATACGCGGAGGATCGCATACGCAAGGTCAGCCGGATCAGACTCGTTCGCACCAGCGAGTTCGGCCCGACGTCCGCACACTGATCGTGACGGAGCTCCTCAGGTACATAGGCGATGGAGCGGGCGTGCCCGACCGCGAGGTCCCGGATGGACTCGCGGAAAAGGACCTGATCGAGTTGTACCGGTGGCTGGTGCTCCTTCGAACGTTCGATGAGCGCGCCGTGGCTCTCCAGCGACAGGGACGCATCGGAACCTACGCTCTGTACTGGGGTGAGGAGGGTACGCAAGCCGGAGCCCTCTATGCATGCGAGGAGCGCGATTGGGTCTTCCCTTCCTATCGTCAGAATGCGATCGGCATCCTGCGAGGTGTGGCTCCCTCGACCGTGTTGGCCTGGTGGCGTGGCTACGGCGGCGGACACGGCTTCTATAACCCTCGCGACCACCGCGTCGGGCCGATCTGTGTCCCCATCGCGACGCATCTGCCGCATGCCACGGGACTTAGTTGGGCGGCGAAGATCCGGGGCGATGACGTCGCCTCTCTCTCCTGGTTCGGCGACGGCGCAACCTCAGAAGGTGATTTCCACGAAGCGATGAACTTCGCGGCGGTCTTCAAGGTCGCTACCGTCTTCTTCTGCGTCAACAATCAGTGGGCGATCTCGACCCCGATCAGCAAGCAGATGGCGACGGCCACCGTCGTCGAGAAGGCGGCCGCCTATGGGATGAACGGGATACGCGTGGACGGATTCGATCCCGTAGCCTGCTGGAAGGCCACGAAGGACGCGCTGGATCGCGGTCGCAATGGCGGAGGGCCGACCCTGATCGAGGCTTACTGTTACCGCCTCAAGCCCCACGGAACCGCGGACGATCCCAACCTCTACCGCGACGAGTCCGAGACAGCCAAGTGGCTCCCGCACGAACCGATCGGTCGAACGTCGGCCTTCCTCAAGCGCCTCGGAGTGCTAGATGACGACAAGGAACGGGCGATCGGCGACGAGGCGAAGCAGACGATCGCGGAGGCCGTGGTGGAGATGGAAGCGATCGAGCAACCCGGTCGCGAGATCCTCTTCGAGGGAACCTACGCGACCGGTATGCCCTGGACTTTCGAGGAAGGACTGCGAGAGCTGGAAGAGGTCGAGCGGCCGCCCGAGGTCAGGCCCCTCGGCCCCCAGCCGGGACCGTCGACGGGCGACCATGCCGAGCCCAAGCCGGGCCACCCGTCGTGAGCCAGCTGACCATGGTCGAGGCGCTCAACAAAGCACTCCATCAGGCGATGGAGGCCGACGATCGCGTCGTTCTGCTGGGGCAGGACATCGCTCAAACGGGAGGGGTCTTTCGGGTAACCGCCGGGTTGCTGGACAGCTTCGGAGAAACGCGGGTCGTCGACACACCCCTGGCCGAGGCCGGCATCGTCGGATGTGCCATCGGGATGGCCGTGTATGGGCTGTTGCCCGTGGTCGAGATCCAATTCGATGTCTTCGTGTATCCGGGCTTTGAACAGATCGTGGTCCATGCGGCGCGCTATGCCTGGCGCACCAAAGGGGAGCTTCCCGCTTCGATGGTCATCCGCATCCCGTTCGGTGGTGGGGTCCGGGCCCCGGAGTTGCACTCCGACTCACCCGAGGCGCTCTTCTGCCATGTCCCGGGCTTGAGGGTTGTCTGCCCGACGACGCCTCAGGACGCGCGCGACATGATGCTCGCAGCGATCGAACATCCCGACCCCGTCGTGTTCATGGAACCGAAGCGCATCTACCGGGCCGGTCGCGAAGAGGTAACCGACGATCCTCCGTTTGCATTGGGCCAGGCGAATGGCGCGCCCGAGGAGATCCTGTCCCGAGCGCGCATCGCCCGCGACGGCAACGACCTCGCGATCGTGACGTACGGCCCCACGGTCCCCCTTTCGATCCAGGCCGCCGACCGGCTCGCTCACGAACGCGGCATCGAAGCGCGCGTGGTGGATCTCCGATCCCTGTATCCGATCGACGTCGACGCGGTCACTCGAGCGGCATCGGAATGCGGGCGCGCGCTGGTCGTTCACGAAGCGCCGCGCACCGCCGGCCTGGGGGCGGAGATCTCGAGCCTCATCCACGAGCGCGTGATGCTTGATCTCGAGGCCCCCGTCGGGCGGGTGACCGGCTACGACGCGCCGTTCCCGCAGTTCGCTAACGAGGACGACTACCTTCCCTCCGTCGACCGGATCACGGCGGGCGCTAACAAGGTGCTCGACTTCTAGTGCCGGTCTTCAAGCTGCCTGACCTCGGGGAGGGCGTCGGCGAAGCAGAGATCGACCGCTGGCTCGTCACGGAAGGTCAGGAGATCGCGGAAGACGACCCGCTCGTGGAGGTGATCACCGACAAGGCAACGGCCGAGATCCCCTCTCCGTTCGCGGGTGTCGTGAATCGCATCCACCACGACGCCGGCGCCGTAGTACCCGTCGGCACCGTGCTCGTCACGATCGGAGAAGAGGTGGACTCCGGTTCGCGACCAAACGTTCCACCACCACCTCCTCCTCCGGTCGAGACCGCCCCGTCTAACGAGCCCAGCGCGCGACCATCCGAGGACGTCGCATCGAGCAACGGTGAGGATCCGGTCAAGGCAATGCCTCCGGTGAGAAAGCTGGCTCGCGACTTGAACGTCGATCTGGCACAGGTGAGTGGTAGTGGGCCGGGCGGTCGTATCTTGCGAACGGATGTCGAAGCTCAGGCCGGATCGACATCTCCAGACGACGGTTCGACTGGGCGGCGCGAGCCCCTGCGAGGGGTTCGTCGCACGATCGCCCAGCGCATGAGTGAGGCCCATAGGCTCGTTCCCCCCGTAACGCACGTAGAGGAGTGCGACGTCACAGAGTTGGACGCGACCCGCAAGCTAGCCAACGAACGAAACCCTGAAGAAGTGAAGCTGACCTTTCTCCCCTTCATCGTGAAGGCGGTCGTCACTGCGCTAAAGGATTATCCCGCGATGAACGCATCGCTCGACGACGACGCTCAAGAGATCGTTTTCCATGACAACTACGACATCGGCGTTGCGGTCGATACGGACGCCGGCTTGACGGTCCCAGTGATCCGGGACGCCGATGGAAAGCGACTCGTTCAGATAGCTGCAGATATCGAGCGATTCGCTCGCGAGGCGAGAGCCGGAACCCTGAAGAGTGAGGACCTGCGCGGTGGGACGTTCACTGTCACGAGCCCCGGGGCCTTCGGCGGTTTGATGGCGACACCGATCGTGTTCCATCCGCAATCCGGGATCCTCGGGATTCATCGAGCCATCGATCGCCCGGTGGTTCGAGACGGCCAGATCGTCATCCGCAGGATGATGAATCTGTCCGTCACCTTCGACCACAGGGTGCTCGACGGCATGACCGCTGCGAAGTTCGCCCTGGATGTGGTGACGCTGCTCGAACACCCCGCGGTGCTGGCCCTCGAGAACTGATGGCACTCATTCAGCCCTCAAGCTCATGATCCCGAAGGATCGTCGCTAGGGACCCGGGCGAGAGCCGACCGCGTTACGGAGCGTGCCGATCCCCTCGATCTCCAGCTCAACCACGTCACCGGCTTCGAGCTGGCGGCCCAGATCTAGGCCGCAGCATCCGCCGGGGGTCCCCGACCCGAACACATCTCCAGGCCAGATGTCCTCCGCTTGAGATACGTGAGCCACCATGTCGGTCCAGGTCCAACGCGCGTCGCCCGAACGACCTCGGCCCCACACCTCGCCATTGACGCGACACGTCATCAAGAGGTCGGGCTCGGCCCCCAGCTCGTCCGCGGTCACGATGCATGGCCCGAATGCATTGGCGAAGTCCTTGCCTTTGGCCGGTCCCAACCATGCACTGATCTCCTGGGCCTGGACGTCGCGGGCGGAGAAGTCATTGAATACGGTGAACCCGAATATGTGATCGGCCGATGCCTCGGGCGTCACGTCGCGACCCCTCTTGCCGACGATCATGGCGAGCTCGAGCTCGAAATCCATCTGTTCCGTGTAAGCCGGCCATGGACATTCGTCATCCGGTCCGAGCAGCGCACGGTGATTCCCCTTGTAATAGACGGGTGCCTCGTACCAGTAGCCGGGGACCTCCCCGCCTCGTCGCCGCGCCCCTCTCTTGACGTGGTCCTCGAAGGCGAGGAAATCTTTGAGCGACGCCACCCGGTCCAGCGGACACAGCCACGTCACCGCCTCCGTCCGGATATCCAGCGGCTCGACGGTGGTCGCGCGCACGACCTGCTCGACCTCGCTCCAGATCGCCGCTCCCTCCTCGATCAACAACAGAGTGGAGGTCAGCCACCTATCAAGCTCGAAGTCGAAGGCGTCCCCCTTCGCGTTCGACCACGCCTCGACGAGGTCGACGGGCCGGCGATCATCGATCGATATAGCGATGCGGGGCTGCCAGCCGCCGCGGTTGGACGTGTAGCGGTAGAGACGCAACCTACTCGTCCAACAATCCCATCCCACGCGCCCAGGAGGTCTCGTACTCGGTGATGATCACGTTCTCGGCCTCGGCGCTAAGAACCAGCGGATGTTCCGTCTCGACCATCACCGCGACCTCGTCGGTCCGCTCTTTGCTCTTCGAAGCCTCGATGGCAGCCGGCTGCGGGCCGTGATGCACTCCCTGCGGGTGCAAGGTCATATAACCCTCGTCGATGCCGGCCCTGCTGAAGTAATCGCCGGAGTGATAGAAGAGCACCTCGTCGGCATCGATGTTGGCGTGATAGAAGGGCACCTTCAGGACCTGGGGATCCTCCTCGAGCGGGCGCGGCACGAACGAGCAGATCACGAACGCCTGATTCGCGAACGTGCAATGGGCCGAAGGCGGCATGTGATAGCTGGGTGAGTACACCGGGCGGTGTTGGAGGATGTTCAGCTTCACGGGACACAGGTCGCCCTGCCAGCCGACGACATCCAACGGATGCCACGCGAACCACAACGAGGTGAACGCCCCGTCTCGCTTCACCCGTACCTCGAACTCGCCCTCCTCGTCATGAGGGTCGGGTTCCGGGACTTCGAGCACGCCTGGGTCGAACTGAGCATGCCGTCCCATGAGTCCTCGCTCCGGGATGTGGTACTCGCCGGTCCCTTCGATGATGAAGAAGAAGTTGTCGTCCCCTTTGGGCACCACCCTGTGCGTGGTGCCCTTCGGGATGATGACGTAATCGCCCGGCTCAAACGTCAGCGGGCCGTAGTCGGTCTCGAAGGTTCCCTCGCCACGATGTACGAAGTAGCAGACATCTCCGTCGGAATCCCTGAGGAAATACTCCATCGCCTCCGTTCGACGGCTGACGAACAGGCGGACGTCGTCGTTGCCGGCGATCATCTGCCAGGTGGCGTTCGGTTCCGTCATGTCCTCGGGCTTCATCTCGTTCAGATTGAGAGCGCGGGGCCGCAAGGGTCCCTCGATCCGGGTCCAGGCCGTCGGGGGGTGAGTGCGATAGAGGTGCGAGGCACGACCGAAGAAGGTTTCGCGGCCGTGCTCCTCTTCAAAGGTGCCCTCCGGCACAGCAACGTGCGCCTGTTTGGTGACTACGCCCTTGGAAAAGACCGCCTCCATCAGAGGTTCCCCCTCGCTGCCTGATCGCGTTCGATGGCTTGGAAAAGCGCCTTGAAGTTGCCCGCCCCGAACCCCTTTGCTCCGTGCCGTTCGATGACCTCGAAGAAGACGGTGGAACGATCCTGCACGGGCTTCGAGAAGATCTGCAGGAGATAGCCATCCTCGTCGTTGTCCGCCAGGATGCCGTTGCGCTGGAGCGCGTCGATCTTGTCGGCGATCTCCGGCACCCGTTGCTTCACGTCCTCGTAGTAGGTCCCGGGAACCCGCAAGAACTGGATGCCGGCTGCGCGCATGGACTCAACGGTGGCGACGATGTCTTCCGTCGCCATCGCGATGTGCTGGACGCCCGGCGTCTTGTAGTACTCGAGGTATTCCTCGATCTGCGACTTGTTCTTTCCTTCGGCGGGCTCATTGATCGGAAGCTTGATCTTGCCCTCGCCATCCCATACGACCTTGGACATGAGAGCCGAGTACTCGGTGGAGATCTCCTCGTCGGAGAAGTGGCGGAGCTCGGTGAAGCCCATGATTCGCTCGTAGAAGGCCACCCATTCGTTCATCTTTCCGAGCTCGACGTTGCCGACGACATGGTCGATGTGCTTGATCCCGAGGCCCCCATCATCGTGGGCATCCTCGATCGGCTCGAAGCCGGGGAAGAACGGTCCGGAGTAATCCGGTCTGCTGATAAGAGAGTGGATGGTCTCGCCGTACGTCGCGATCCCGGCCTTCACGACCTTGCCGTATTCGTCCTCGAAGACTTCGGGCTCCGCCACGCTCGTTGCGCCGCGATCGACGGCGACCCGGTGAGCCTCCTCTGCGTCGGGAACGCGAAGAGCTACATCGTGAACGCCATCTCCATGAAGCCGAACGTGCTCGGCCATGGGTCCATCCGGTCCCAGCGCGCCGGTAAAGACGAAGCGGACCTCGTTCTGCTGCACGCAGTAAGAGACGCTGTCCCTACTTCCCGTCTCGAGACCCATCCAGGCGATGGGAGTGAACCCGAAGCACTTGTAGTAGTGAGCCGCCTGCTTAGCGTTGCCAACGAAAAACTGGATGTAGTCGATCCCCAGGATCGGGAAGGAATCTTCTTCCGTATTCAAGGCTTCACCTCCATGTGCGCCAAGGGAACAGGATAAAGGGAATGCGAGTTGCCCATCAGTGGGTCGTTACTTCCCCCGAAAGTTCGGCTTTCGCTTCTCGAGGAACGCCGCAACCCCCTCGAGATGATCCTGGCTCATCCCCGCGGCCGTCTGAGCGGCGACCTCGAGATCCAGCTGTCGATCGAGGGAGACTTGCGCCGCGGATTGGACCAGGGACTTCGTGAGGGCATACGCCCGTGTAGGCCCGGCTGCCAGCCGGGACGCAGCCGCCCGCCACGTGGACTCGAACTCGTCCGCCGGAACCACCTGGTCCACCAGGCCAAGACCTAGGGCTTCCTCGGCCCCGACCGGGTCGCCAGTCGACGCGATGCGCCAGGCCGTGGCGCTGCCGGCGGCTTTCGTGAGGAACCAGAGCGCGCCGGAATCGGGTACGAGCCCCACTTTGATGAACGCCAGAACGAGCTTGGCGTGCTCTGACGCGATGCGTACGTCACACGCCAGGGCAATGCTCGCGCCTGCCCCTGCGGCCACGCCGTTGATAGCCGCCATCACGGGCTTCGGAGCGGATCGGATCGCGCGGATCAACGGGTTGTAGCGGTCGGTGAGGGTCTTCCCGAGGGGAGGTGGCTCGCCCCTCTCGTAGGAACCGGCCAGCGCGCCGAGATCCTCGCCGGATGAAAACGCACGGCCGGCCCCCGTCAGCACGATGCAACGGACACCCTCATCCGCCGCCGCGTCGCGCACAGCCGCCAGGGTCGCCGTACCCAGATCGTCATTGAAAGCATTCAGGACGTCGGGACGATCCAGGGTGAGCGTTGCCACGCCCCCCTCGACCTCGACTCGGATGGTCATCAACAGAACGCTACCGTCGAGTCGGTGACCCGTCTAGCGATCGGAGGCACGCTTGGGCAACTGGACGGTGAACACCGTCCCTTCGCCTTCCGCGCTCACGACGTTCACCACTCCCCGATGCGCCTGTACGAGGTTCTTCACGATGAAGAGACCGAGTCCGAAGCCGCCTCCTGGCGGTGAGTCCTTCCCCCCCGCCTGCCTGAAGCGTTCGAAGATCGTCTGCAGCTGTTCCTTGCTGATCCCTTGCCCATCATCGGCAACCTCGATGGTGGCCTCGGATTCAGTCTCCCTCACAGCGACCGCGACATGAGCATCCGTGCCCGCGTATTTGAGGGCGTTCTCTACGAGGTTCGACAGGATCTGTTGAACGGACGTGGAGTCACCCCAGACGATGGGGCGTTCCGGTTCGGTCACGAGCGAAATGACCCTGTCCTGTCCAACGGTGATGTGTTGCAGGTCGTTGATGATCGACTCGGCGACGCCGCGCAGGTCGACACGCTCTCGTCGCAAGCGAGGGCCGCCGGATTCCAGACGCGAGGCGGTGAGGAAATCCTCGACCAGCCTCAGAAGCTTGTTGGCTTGATGTTCGATCACCTCCATGAACTCTCGATGCTGTTCCGGAGAAAGATCTCTTCCCCTGGTGGACAGGGTCTTGGCGGCGCCGATGATCCCGGTCAACGGCGTCCTCAGCTCATGAGAGACGGTGGCGACGAAGTCGCTCTTCATGCGATCGAGCTCCTCGAGGCGAGCGATCGTCTCCCGCTCCCTTTCGATCCGCGAGCGAAGGGTTTCACTCTGCACGCGCTCCTCGACCAATAGATTCGAGAGCCGCCGAAGGCTACGCTCCTTCTCCAAGATGTAAACGAGGAACGCCAGTGCGAGTCCCACTGTGAGCACGGCCACTATCCAGGAGGTCGGACTCCGGTCTCCGGGTGATCCGGAGAAGATGTCGCTGCCGATCACGAACAACGCGACGGCGACCGTGATCGCGATGATGACGGCCAGAGAAGTGGTCCACAACTGAGTCCGCCGCCGGTCGACGTCGGAGAGACTTAGTCCCCGCCGACCCTGGATACCCGCAGCTCGTGCCTCTGCGCGAGAGTCAGGTCCCCCGGCTACTTCTTCTCCGTCTGCCATTCCACTTGCCCCCGAGGCGCAGGTGAAGGATGCTCGAGCACCTGCTTGCTGCGCAGCTGCTCCACTGGGATGGGAACGGGATAGCGGGACGAGAAACACGCCGTGCAAAACGTATCGGCGGGTATCTGCGTGGCGGCGACCATCCCGTCATGCGACAGGTATCCGAGCGAGTCCGCCTCGATGTAGCTCTGCACATCGTCGATGCTCCCGCCCGCCGCGATGAGTTCATCCTGGTCCGGCATGTCGATGCCGTAGAAGCACGGCCATTTGATCGGAGGTGATGAAACCCTGATGTGGACCTCACGCGCTCCGGCTTCGCGCAACATGCTCACGACCTGCCGCGTGGTGTTCCCGCGCACTATCGAGTCGTCAACGACAACGACGCGACGGCCCTCGATAACCTCACGAAGCGGATTCAGTTTCATGCGGATGCCTTGCTGACGCATCCTCTGGGTGGGCTGGATGAAAGTGCGCCCGACGTACCGGTTCTTAACGAATCCCTCACCGTAGGCGATGCCCGACTCGAGCGCGAACCCCTGGGCGGCGGGCACCCCGCTATCGGGTAGGGGCATCACCAACTCCGCCTCCGCAGGTTGCTCTTGAGCCAATCGCCGACCCATCCGATACCGCGTCGCGTAGACGTTCTGGCCCATCAGTGCGGAGTCGGGACGGGCGAAGTACACATGTTCGAAGATGCACGCAGCGGGACGGGCTTCGGCGAAGCGCTCGCTGTGGACACCATCGTCATCGATGGCCACCAGCTCGCCCGGCTCGATGTCTCGGATGAACTCAGCCCCGAGTAGATCCAACGCACAGGTCTCCGAAGCGAGGATCCAGCCACCTTCCGGGAGGCGGCCCAGACAAAGCGGCCTGAATCCCTGGAGATCGCGCGCGCCGAAGACCCGATTCTCGTCCATCATCGTGAACGAGTACGCCCCGTCGAGACGAGGCAACACGGATCGGATCGCGGAATGCATGTCGGCCTCGTCCGACGACGCGATGTGAGCCGCGACAAGATCCGTATCCGAGGTGGACGACATTCGCCCGCGTTGCGGCGTGGGGTCTCCGCCGGCTTCCGCCAGCGCACGCTTGAGTTCCAGAGAGTTCACGAGGTTCCCGTTGTGGGCGACGGCCAGGTGGCCGACGGGCCCCGACTTATAGGTCGGCTGCGCGTTCTCCCACGAAGACGATCCCGTCGTGGAGTAGCGGGTGTGACCGATAGCGTGTTTGCCACGCAAGCTCTTCAAGACCAGCTCGTCGAAGATCTGGGACACGAGTCCCAGCTCCTTGTAGACCACGACCGATTGACCGTCCGAGATCGCCATCCCCGCGGCCTCTTGACCGCGGTGTTGAAGAGCGTAGAGGGCGTAATAAGTAAGCCGAGCGACGTCCTCGCCCGGCGCATAGATCCCCACGACGCCGCAAGCGTCTCGAGCTTCTCCCGCCATGTCAAGCCATCGTAGCTGAGAGGCGTGAGGGCAAGGCGTCTTCAAACGTCCCTGCGGCGAGCTTCAGGGGGAGCGCGAAGACTCCGAAGTCGAGCTCGTCGCCTCCGACTTCACCGATGGGGCTCGCCAGCAGGCCCACGTCAGATGCGAGTGACAAGACCTCGTCGGCGGCGGATCCCCTGCAGGTCACGATCGCGCGGGAGGGGCTTTCGGAAAAGAAGCACCGGTGATCCTGGCCCCCTCGTTCGTGCAAAGCGAAACCGATCCGGCCCGCGATCGCCGACTCCGCCAGAGCTATGGCCAGGCCCCCCGACGAAAGATCGTGGGATGACCGAACGAGTCCCCGAGTCGCCGCTTCGATGAGGACCCCGTGCAAGCGATGCTCCGCCTCGAGGTCGAGAGCCGGGGGCCGGCCGGCCACCGTGTGGTTGACGACCTTGGCGTACTCGCTGCCCCCGAAATCATCAGCGCGAGTCTCGCCCAACAGCACGAGAGCGTCCCCGGCAGAACCGAACGCAAGGCCGACCGAACCCCTCGCCGACTCGAGCACCCCCAGCATCCCGATCACCGGCGTCGGATAGATGGCTCGTCCCTGGGTCTCGTTATAGAAGGAAACGTTGCCCCCGGTCACGGGCGTCGCCAGGGCCTCGCATGCGTCGCGGATACCGCGCACCACCTCTGCGAACTGCCACATGACCTCCGGCCTCTCCGGACTGCCGAAGTTGAGACAGTTGGTGATCGCGATCGGGCGGGCCCCAACGCAGGCGACGTTGCGGGCAGCCTCCGCCACCGCGAGTTTCGCGCCCTCGTAAGGGTCGAGGAAGCAGAAGCGCCCGGGCCCATCGGTGGTCACGGCGACGGCCGTGTCGGTGCCCGGCAGCCTCAGAACGGCGGCATCACCTCCCGGCCCCTGCACCGTTCCGAGGCCGAGCATGTGGTCGTACTGCTCCCAGGCCCAGCGCTTCGATGCGACCGAGGGAGAGCCCAAGACCTCCAGGAACGCCTTCTCCAGATCGCCGGGGGAGTCGTCGCCGGGCGCTCTAGCTTGCAGCGTATCCAGCCAGTCGGGGCGGCGACGCGGGCGGTCGTATAACGGTCCCTCGTCTGCGAGCGATTCGGCCGGTACGTCTGCGACGGTTGCCCCGTTCAGCCGCACGTGGATGTTGCCGCTCGACGTCACCAGGCCAACGGAGCGCGCCTCGAGCCCCCACTTGCCGCAGATCTCCAGAACCGCGTCCACGTTGCCGGGTTCAACGACGGCCAGCATCCGCTCTTGAGATTCCGAGATCATGACCTCGAACGGCTCCATGTCCGCCTCGCGCAGGTGAACGCGGTCGAGATCCAGGTCCATGCCCATGTGGGACTTGGCGGCCATCTCGGCGCTGGGGCATGAGAGCCCCCCGGCTCCAAGATCCTGGAACCCGGTTACGAGGTCGCTGCTGATGAGCTCGAGCGATGCCTCGATCAGGAGCTTCTCCGTTAAGGGGTCGCCCATCTGAACCGAGGGGCGTTTCTCGTGTGAGTGCCCATCGAACTCGGCGGAGGCAAGAACGCTTGCCCCACCGATCCCATCGCGTCCGGTTGCGGAACCGAACAGAACGACGGAGTGACCCGCCACGTCCGCGCGCCCGCTCATCAATCGACCCTCGACCAGGCCAAGACAGGCAACGTTGACGAGTGGGTTCTCCTCGTAGCACTCCTCGAACACCAGCTCCCCGCCCACCGTCGGGACCCCGATCGAGTTGCCGTAGGACGAGATGCCGTGCACGACACCATCCACGAGATAACGAGTCCGCGCCTCGTCAAGATGTCCGAACCGCAGCGGATCCATCAAGGCGATCGGGCGTGCCCCCATCGAAAGGATGTCGCGGACGATGCCCCCAACTCCCGTCGCCGCTCCGTTGAACGGTTCGACGAAGGAAGGGTGGTTATGCGATTCGATCTTCCACGCCACCGAAACGCCCGGCGCCACCTCGATGATGCCGGCTCCCTCACCCGGCCCCACGAGGATGTGGGGGCCTTCCGTTGGAAGGGACGCGAGGTGGCTTCGGCTCGACTTGTAGGAGCAGTGCTCGCTCCACATCACGGAGAACATCGCGAGCTCGGTGTAGGAGGGGTCGCGACCCAGACGCTCGGTGATGGCCTGGAGCTCCTCGTCGGTCAGGCCGAGCTTTCGGTGGAGACCCTCTCGCGACGTCACACTCGGACCGACGTCGTCTTCAGAACGTGGTCGATCGCCGAGCCGAGAAGAACGATGCCGTCTTCGGAACCAACGAGCTGGTCGCAGGCGCGCTCTGGATGAGGCATCAACCCAAAGACGTTCCCGTGCTCGTTAACGATGCCGGCTGCGTCGTCCAGGGCGCCGTTCGGATTGTCCACGTAGCGCAGGACGATCTGATCGCGCTCGCGCATCTCCTGCAACGTCTCGGAATCGCAGTACCAGTTGCCCTCGAAGTGATTGATTGGGATCTTCAACACCGAGCCGGATGATGCTCGAGAGGTGAACGGCGTGACGGCGTTGTCAACGCGCAGCTCCGTCCACTTGCACATGAACTTGAGGCCCTTGTTCTTGTGGAGCGCTCCCGGAAGCAACCCCGCCTCACAGAGAACCTGGAAGCCGTTGCAAACGCCCAGCACGAGTCCTCCGCGCTCTGCGTGGTCGGTCACCGCTTGCATGATGGGTGAGAACCGCGCAAGAGCTCCCGTTCGCAAGTAATCCCCGTGCGCGAAACCCCCGGGAAGCACCACTATGTCGACCTCGGGAAGGACCGGATCGTCGTGCCACACGAGGTCCGTGTCGGCCCCCAGCTGGGACAACGATTTAACGCAATCACGCTCGCAATTCGAACCGGGGAACACGACCACGCCGACACGGGCCCTCATGCCTGCGCTCCCTCCGTTCTTGCCTCACCGATCGCAACCTCGTAGGCCTCGATGACCGTATTGGCGAGCAACCGCTCGCACATCTCGGTCGCGCGCGCGCTAGCTTCGTCTTCGGTCGCGGCCTCGATCTCGAGCATGATGCGCTTGCCTACACGCACCCCCTTCACGCCCGTGTAGCCCAAGGCGGGTAGCGCTCGCTCGATCGTCTGCCCTTGAGGATCCGAGATGCCGGCCTTCGGCATGACGTTCACCACGACGGAAAAGGTCACGTCGTACCTCCCGCGAGCGCCGTCAGGCCGGCCTGAAGTCCCGCGGTGAGAAGGACGACGAGCGCGAGAGCGACCACGGATGCAACCAGCGCTGGTCCGATGTTCAGCCGGCCGACGACCTGCGTCCCACGGAAGAGAAGGTAGAGGGCCCAGATGGCTGCAGCGACCTGGAGGGAGATCGACAACGCCGCCCATGCCGTCGCCATGGTCTCGGCGGGACCGGTGCTCGTTACGGCCTCGGGTCCCACCACGACGAGGTCCACGGGCAGCAACAGCAGGGCCAGCGCCGGAGGGCAGGCCGCGGCGGCCCACACGAGTCGCAACGGACCGGACGACGCGTCGCCGTGGAGCGTCGAGACGACCCTGGGCCCTGCCAGACCCCACAGGGCCTGGGCCACGACATAGACCAGTCCTCCGATCGCGAGGGAGGCGAGCAAGAGGGTCCATTCGAACCCTTCGGCGGAGGCGTCGCGCACGCCCAGGAGGGCTCCGATCTTCAACCACAGAAGCATCGCGCCCGCCCCGCCCGCGAACGCCAGGACGGTCGGCAGCGCGCCTTGCGACGGTGTTTCCGTGGTCCTGGATCTGCGATCCCAGGCGGTCATCGCCGCCTCGAATCCGCTTCGGGGACTGAGCAGCATGGAGCGAAGGGTCAGGCCCAGTCGCGCCGAGGCCCGCGACCTGTGACCTGCGGTCTGGGTCGCCTGGCTCACGTTCTCCTAGCCGCTCGACTCACCCGCTCACCTCTTTCGTCCACGAGTCGAAAGGACGCCCGCTGATGCGTTCGTATGCCTCGAGGTAGCGCTGCCGCGTCGCCGCGACCACGTCCTCCGGGAGGTCCGGGGGCGGAGGCTCGTGGTTCCATCCAGCCGAGCCGAGCCAATCACGCACGAACTGCTTGTCGAAGGAAGGTTGCGGTCCGCCGGGCTCGTAGGTGTCGGCCGGCCAGAACCGGCTGGAGTCTGGCGTGAGCACCTCGTCGATGAGGATGACTTCGTCTTCGTAGATACCGAACTCGAACTTGGTGTCGGCGATGATGACGCCGCGCTCGGCGGCGAGCTCCGTGGCGCGTTCGTAGATCGTCAGGGCGTAGTCCCGCCCGGTTCGATAGGGGGCTTCGCCGGCGATCTCGGCCGCTCGACCTTCCGTGATGTTCTCGTCGTGGCCCGTCACGGCTTTGGTGGCCGGCGTCAGGATCGGCTCCGGAAGCTGGGCCGATTCGGTCAATCCCTTCGGAAGCACGTGGCCGCAAACCTCACCCGATGACGAGTACTCCTTCCAACCGGAGCCCGATAGATAACCCCTGACGACGAACTCGATCGCGATCGGCTCGGCCTTCTTGCACAGCATCGCCCGGCCCCCGAGGTCGTCCATGCCCACGTCCGGCAGGTCCTCGCTGCGGGCGGAGATGAGGTGGTTAGGGACGTCTTCCATGATCTCGAACCAGTAGTGGGACAGTCCGGTCAGGACCTTGCCCTTGTCGGGGATGTCCTGGGGGAGAACCACGTCGAATGCGCTGATGCGATCCGAAGCGACCAGAAGGAGCCGGTCGTCCCCCACGTCGAAAAGCTCGCGAACCTTGCCCGACCCCACGTGCCGTGCGTCCACGTCTACAAAGCCTCCAGTCGTTCGAAAACGATCCCTACGTTCTCAAGGTAACGCGAGGGGTCGAAGCAGGCGTCGATTTCCGCCGGATCCAGGTGCTGGGTCACCTCCGGATCCGATTTGAGCAACTCCATCAGGGGCCTCGCCTCGTCCCACGCCGCCGTCGCGTTCCGCTGGACCAGGGCGTAGGCCTCCTCGCGCTGCATCGATCCGGTGGCCAGCAGCGCGGTCAGAACGCTCTGGGAGTGAACCAGCCCGTGAGAGGCGTCCAGGTTCGCGAGCATCCGGTCCTCGTTCACCACCAGGCCCTCGACGACCCACCTCATCCTCTCGAGCATGTAGTCGAGCAAGGTGCAGGAATCCGGGAAGGTCACTCGCTCCACCGACGAGTGCGAGATATCGCGCTCGTGCCACAACGCCACGTTCTCGAGACCCGTCTGCGCGTAAGCGCGCATGAGGCGAGCGAGTCCGCAGATCCGCTCGCACACGACCGGGTTCCTCTTGTGCGGCATAGCCGAGGAGCCCTTCTGTCCCTTGCCGAACGGCTCCTGCACCTCTCCCACCTCGGTTCGTTGAAGGTGCCTGATCTCCTGAGCGAAGCGCTCGAGGGAGGCGGCGGTAGTGGCGAGCGTGCTGAGGAATTCGGCATGGCGGTCTCGAGGCACCACCTGCGTCGCGGCGGGCTCGACGGCCAGCCCTAGTCGATCGCAGACGTACGACTCGACCTCTGGTGAGAGTTGCGAGTAGGTCCCTACTGCTCCCGACAGCTTGGCGACCGCGACCTGGTCGCGG
The DNA here is from genome assembly GCA_030913945.1 of Actinomycetota bacterium. Taxonomy (GTDB): domain Bacteria; phylum Actinomycetota; class CADDZG01; order CADDZG01; family WHSQ01; genus JACCXF01. The sequence goes on along the minus strand of JALZOM010000102.1, from coordinate 23,935 downwards.
GCCCGCCGGAGACGGTCTCGATCGCGGGCCAGCTCGAAGGTCCAACCGGCGAGCTTCAAGCCGAAGGTCGTCGGTTCCGCATGGATCCCGTGGGTCCTCCCGGGCATCAGCGTGTCCTTGTGCTCGAGAGCCTTGCGCCGGATCGTTTCGGTGAGTTTCCCGACCTCCTCCACCAGGAGATCGCCTGCGTCTCGCAGCGCCACGGCGTTGCCGGTGTCGACGACGTCGGAGGACGTCATGCCGAAATGCAGGTGGCGCCCTGCCTCGCCGACGTTCTCGCGCACGTTCTCCACGAAGGCGACGACATCGTGGTGGCGCACGGCCTCGATCTCGGAGATGCGGTCCACGTCGAAGGCCGCGTTCGTCTTGATCTCGGTGAGATCGTCGGTGGGAACCTCGCCGAGGCGAACCCGGGCCTCGACCGCGAGGATCTCGATCTCCAGCCAGCGGGAGAACTTCGCCCGGTCCGAGAAGATCGCCGCCATCTCCTCACGGCTATATCTGGGGATCACGACCGCATCCTACCGAGGGTCTCCTGCCCGTCCGGCGCACTTGGCCCGGCCCGGTCGTCGGCGCGAGTTAGAGCTTCAGGCCTTCGGCCAGCTCCTTCTTGTAGTCCCGCAGCTTCTGGGCGAGAGCATCGTCTGCGGTAGCGAGGATCTGGGTCGCCAGAACCGCCGCATTCTTCGCGCCGCCGATCGCAACCGTTGCGACCGGAACGCCAGGTGGCATCTGCACGCACGAGTAGAGCGCGTCGGCCCCCCCAAGGGCGTCGTTGAGAAGCGGAACGCCGATGACGGGCAACGGCGTGTGCGCCGCGACCACTCCGGGGAGGTGAGCCGCCAGACCCGCGCCTGCGATCAGTACCTTGAGACCCCGGTCGGCCGCGTTCGATGCGTACTCTGCGACGCGCGCGGGTTTTCGATGCGCGGACATCACCTCGATCTCGAAGCCGACACCGAAGCGATCGAGTACCAGTCCGGCCTTCTCCATGACGGGCATGTCGGATTCGCTTCCCATCACGATCCCAACGAGGACACTCATGCGTTGCTCCCTTCGGAGAGTTGAGCCTTCAGCGCGATGTCCTCGCGCACGTGTTTGCCTTCGAAGTCGATACGAGCCGCGGCATCGTAGGCGAGAGCGCGCGCCCGCTCGAACGTCGGCGCAAGCGCGCTAACGACGAGCACCCGCCCCCCCGAGGTCACGATGGTCCCGTCGCGGCGCGCCGTGCCCGCGTGGAAGACCTCGACGCCGTTCACCGCGGCCGCGGCCTCGAGGCCGGAGATCTCGAGGCCGGTGGGGTAGGCGCCCGGATAGCCTCCCGAGGCGAGCACGACCCCGACACATACCTCTTCGGCCCACTCGAGTTGCGCCCCTGGAAGGTTTCCACCCGCGCAGGCCAGCGCCAGCTCGCCGAAGTCCGAGCGGAGGCGCGGCAACAAGGCCTGGGTCTCGGGATCGCCGAAGCGGGCGTTGAACTCGAGCGCGCGCGGGCCCTCGGCGGTGAGCACCAACCCCGCGTAGATCGCCCCCGAAAAGGGGGCTCCGCCGGCCCGGGTAGCGGCGACCATCGGCTCGACCACGTCGTGGACGATGCGTTCGGCAACCTCTGTCGGGCATACCGGGACGGGGCTGTAACAACCCATGCCACCCGTGTTCGGCCCCCGATCACCGTCGAACGCGCGCTTGTAGTCCTGTGCGGGTTCGAACGGGGTCACGGTGTCGCCGTCGGTCAACGCGATGAGCGACACTTCCTCGCCGTCGAGGAACTCCTCGACCACGACCGTCGCTCCGGCGGCGCCGAAGCGATCCTTCTCGAGGCAATCGCGGATCGACTCGACGGCCGTCTCCCTGTCCTCGGTCACGATCACCCCCTTGCCCGCCGCCAGACCGTCGGCCTTGACAACGTAGGGAGGACCGAGCTCGTCCGCGAACGCAACCGCTTTGTCGACCGAGTCGAACGAGGACCAGCGTGCGGTGCGGATCCCCGCCCGGTCCATGAGCTCTTTGGCGTGCGTCTTGGAACCCTCGATCCGTGCAGCGTTGGCGTCGGGGCCGAAGACATTGACCCCGGCGGCGCGCAGCGCATCCGCCACACCCGCGACCAGGGGGCCCTCGGGACCCACCACCACCAGATCCGCCGCCATGAGGCGGGCCGCGTCCACCACTGCATCCGGATCCGCGATGTCGACGTCAAGGGTGGCCGCAAACCCTTCCGTCCCGGGATTGCCGGGCGCACACACCAGCTCCGTAACCGAAGTCGACCGATTCAGGGCCCAGGCCAGCGCGCTCTCGCGCCCGCCGGAACCAAGGACGAGCGTTCTCACGCTCCCTCCGCCTTCGTGTCCACGATCTGATCGCGGCCGGGGCCTACCGACGCCCACGAAACAGGGGTGCGGCTAAGGGATTCGACCGTCTCCAGGTACGAGCGTGCTTCCTTCGGCAGATCGTGCATCGAACGCGCTCCCGTGATGTCTTCGCTCCAGCTCGGCAGCTCTTCGAATACGGGTCGGCACTTGTTGAAGATCGTCTGGTTCGGTGGGAAGTCTTCGAAACGCTCGCCTTCGTACTCGTAAGCAACGCATACCTTGATCGTGTCGAAGGCCGACAATACGTCGAGCTTGGTCACGACCAGTTCGGACAACGTGTTCAAGCGCGCCGCGTACCGGGCCGCGACCGCGTCGAACCAACCGCAACGTCTCTTCCGGCCGGTTGTCGTTCCATACTCGTCGCCAGCCTCGACCAGAAGTTCCGCATCGGCAGGATCGGCTTCCGAGGGGAATGGTCCCGATCCGACGCGCGTGCAGTAAGCCTTCGAGATGCCGACGATCCGCTGGAGATCCCGGGGACCGGCGCCCCCTCCAACGCAGGCACCACCCGCGATCGGGTTCGAGGACGTGACGAACGGATAGGTGCCGTGGTCGAGGTCGAGCATCGTCGCCTGCGCCCCCTCGAACAACACGGTCTTGTCATCGTCCAGTGCGCGCTGCACCACTCTGTTCGTGTCCGTGATGTGGGAGACGAGTCGTTCCCCGTAAGCCAGGTATTCCTCCTCGACCTGCGTTCGGTCTAATGGAAGTCGGCCGTAGACCCGCGTCAACAGCAGATTCTTCTCTTTGATCGCGACCTCGAGCTTCGCCGAGAAGATCTTGGGGTCGAGGAGGTCCTGGACGCGCAACCCGATACGAGCGGCCTTGTCTGCATACGCCGGACCGATCCCGCGCTTCGTCGTGCCGAGGCGGTTCTTCCCGAGCCGCCGCTCCGTCACCTTGTCCAGCTCCAGGTGGTACGGCATGATCAGATGAGCGTTCCCCGACAGCAGCAGTCGCGCGGTATCGACCCCTCGCTGTTCGAGCGAGTCCATCTCCTCGATGAGAACCTGCGGGTTGACCACCACACCGGGGCCGATAACCGGAACGCAGTGCGGATAGAGGATGCCGGTGGGGATCAGGTGCAGTGCGTAGCGTTCTTGGCCCACCACGATCGTGTGCCCGGCATTGTTTCCGCCCTGATATCGAACGACGAGTTCGGTGTGCTCGGCGAAGAGGTCGGTGACCTTCCCTTTGCCTTCGTCGCCCCACTGGATCCCGACGAGAGCGATCCCAGGCATTTAGAGATCCACTCTCAACGCTCGATCCGGAAGCGGATCCGAACGTGCGTGAGGTACTCGGAGACGCGCCCGTCCTCGACGTTGCACGAGGTATCGAGGACCTCCATCGCGGTGATCCCTCGGATCGTGCGCGCCGGCTCGGTCAACGCCTGATTGGCGGCATCCCTCCAGGATTCGCCGGACCCGCCGACGAGGTCGATCGTCTTGATGAGTCACGAGGCTCTACCCACCCTTCCGTAGGGGTTCCATCGCCCTTGTTCTCGCGCGGATTCTACAGAGGACCGACCCGGATCCGGCGGTCACCAAGCGCTCGATGTCCCCCTCTATAGTTCTGCGATGGAGTCTGGGCGGCTGTCGAAGGGAGAACAGATAATGCTGGCCGCCAGCGCCGGTCTCCTCATCCTTTCCTTCATCCCGATGTGGGCACAGGTGAGATTCGAAGCCTTTCCGAAGGGGGCGCGCGCGGCGTTCCCGGAGCGACTCGTGCCGGAGACCATCGAGCGACTCAACGCCTGGTCGCCGGCGTTCGAGGTCCTGCTTCGCGTTGCGCTCGTCATCACCCTGGTGATCGTGGCACTCACGATCGCCAAGCTCGCCGGAGCCGCTCTGAAACTTCCGAGCGGGGCCGGCCTCTACGTCGCCCTCGCCGGCATCGTGCTCGTCTGCTTCCTCCTCGTGCTCCTGACCGGACCCCAGGCGGGTGGCGTCGACGAAGCCCAGGCCCGCCTCGCGGGCATCGACCTGGGCCGTGATGTCATGCTGTTCGTAGGAACCGCCCTGGCCGCGGTCCTTGCCTACGGTGCCCTGCTCCACGCGAGGGGCCCCACCGCGAGGACCGCCTCGTGATTGCCGCTCCGTGCGGGATGAGTTCGGAGAAGATTTACAGAGACCGCGTGACCGACCCGATGATTGGACCCGCACCCGACCCAGCCTCGAGGGGGACCTGATGCCCGAGATCGACGCAGATCTGTTCCAGATCGTGACCCTGGCGCTCCTGGCGCTGACGTTGTTGCTGACCCTTGTCGCGCTGTCCGCGATCTCGAAGCTCCGCAAGAGCGTCGAAGCGGGCGACCGAGTTGAGTCTCGAGCCATAGAGGAGCGCGCGGCGGTGTCGGAGCCCGAGCCACGCCATGAAGAACAGGAAACATCTCAAACATCACAGGCACAGCAAACGCAGGAGCCGGAGCGGGAGACCACCCCCGAACCCGTCCAGGAACAGCCCAAACCCGCCCAGGAACAGGCCGCTGCTGCTTCGGCCTATGCCGCCCATCACGACGAGGGGGCATCCACGGCGGGAGCAACCGACGCCCCCAGCGAGCCGGAGCCGCAGGAGCAGCCGTTCGAACGAGACGGCCGCTGGTGGTTCAGGCGAGGGGACGAGCTGCTGGTGTACGAGGAGACGACCGGAGAATGGGTCGCCTCCTCCAGCGTCCCTTCGTCGGGAGGCGGCGGCGGGGCGATGCAAACGGGTGGCGCGGCGGCTCAGACCCAGACCCAGGAGTTCAGCGCCGCCTCGGGCGAGGAGACCTCGAGCGAGGCGAGCGGGGCCTTCTGGAAATGCCCGTCCTGTGGGGCCACCAACGGTTCGACGGCGACGTCGTGCCGGATGTGCTTCGCCGCACGCCCATAGAGGACCTCAACTCAAGGCGACTGTGAGGGCGGGGTTGCGGCCGCCCGGGTGAGCGCCTGCTTTGTTCCCGGGAGCACCGCATCGAAGCCAACCGCGGTCGAGACGATCAGCGCGCTCCATAACAAGGCGCACACGGCGAACGCGATCCTGGTGGCCGAGGGAGAGATCCACGATCCCACGTATAGGGCGGCCGGCCACAGCACCCCCAGACCTACCGACTGCAAGCCATGAAGGCGCATCCGGGCGCTGCGTCCCTTCAGGTACGCGAACAGACCGGTGACGGGGGGAACGAGGTAGGCGAGCGCCGTCATGCCCGGCAGCCTAATGGGGAGCATGGCTCGTGCGGAGGCGCGCCAGGGTGATGATGGGACGATGTCGAATCGATTAGCGGCCGAGGCGAGCCCCTACCTCCTGCAGCACAAGGACAACCCGGTCGATTGGTTCCCCTGGACCGAGGAGGCGCTCGAGAGGGCGCGGGCTGAGGACAAGCCGATCTTGTTATCGATCGGCTACGCCGCATGTCACTGGTGTCACGTGATGGAACGGGAGTCGTTCGAAGACGCTGAGACGGCCGAACTGATGAACGCGAGCTTCGTGAACATCAAGGTCGATCGCGAGGAGAGGCCCGATCTCGACTCGATCTACATGGAGGCGGTGCAGGCTCTCACCGGACAGGGCGGGTGGCCGATGACCATGTTCCTCATGCCCGACGGCAAACCCTTCTATGGAGGGACGTACTTCCCTCCGGCCGACCGCCAGGGCATGCCGTCTTTCAGACGCGTCCTGGGTGCGATCGCAGAGGCGTGGGAAGCAAGGCGGAGCGAGGTCGAGGGGCAGGGCCGGCAACTCGTGGATCACATCGGGATATCGGCGAAGCTGAAACCATCGGCGGACCCGATCGGGCGCGCCCTGCTGGATGAAGCCTACGAGGGCCTCCGGAGCGCTTTCGATGAGGAGTACGGCGGTTTCGGCGGAGCGCCGAAGTTCCCGCAACCGATGACGACCGACTTCCTGATGCGCCTGGCGAAGCCAGATCGGAGCCAGGCCGCAGTGATGGTCCAGAAGACCCTGGACGCGATGGCCGGTGCCGGCATGTTCGACCAGTTGGGAGGGGGCTTCGCGCGCTACTCGGTCGACCGTTTCTGGCTCGTGCCTCACTTCGAGAAGATGCTCTACGACAACGCTCAGCTCCTTCGCACGTACGCCCGCTCGTGGCAACTGCTCGGGAGTGAGCGACACCGGGAGGTCGCCTCCGCAACGGCTGGTTGGATGCTCGACGAGATGCGCGACCCGGCCGGTGGTTTCTGGTCCTCGCTCGATGCGGACTCGGAGGGCGAGGAAGGACGGTTCTATGTCTGGTCGCTGGACGAGGTGCGCGAAGTGGCCGGCGACGACTTCGACTCGGCGGTTGCGGCCTGGGGGTTCTCCAAAGAAGGGAACTTCGAGGGCGAGAACATCCCCGTGATGGCGGGCGGCGGCGAGGACCGGGCCGCGGTCGATCGGGCGCAGAAGGCGCTCCTCGCCAGGCGGGCCGAGCGAGTGCGGCCGGGAACCGACGACAAGGTACTTTCGTCCTGGAACGGCCTCGCTGCGGCCGCTCTGGCCGAAGCCGGCTCTGCGCTGGAACGACCAGACTGGATCCTCGCTGCCTCCGAAGCCATGGCGTTCGTGTTCGATGTGTTGCGCGTGGACGGCAGACTCATGCGCTCTTTTCGCCGCGACCCAGAACGTGGCAACATCGTGAAGCATCTGGGGTGCTGCGACGACTACGCGTTCGCGCTCGAAGCCTCCCTGGCACTACTCGAAGCGACGCACGAGGTTCAGTGGATAGAGCGCGCCCGCTGGTGCGCCGACGAAGCGATCCGGTTGTTCGCCGATGACTCGTCCGGCGGTTTCTACATGACCGGCAGCGATGCCCAGGCCCTCGTGATGCGGCCGAAGGAGCTCTTCGACAACGCGATCCCCAGCGCCAACTCAGTGTTGGCCCTGCAACTGCAACGCCTTGCACTTCTCACGGGAGAAGCGTCATACGAGAAGCACGCGGTGGGAGCCATCCGCTTGGTCCGGGATGCCGTTGCGCGTTCCCCTCAGGGCTTCGGTCATCTCCTCGAAGCGATCGACTTCTACACCGGCGACCCCGTCGAGGTCGTGATCATCGGCCAGGATCCAGAGCACCTGCTCGAGGTCGTCCGGCGGCGTTACCTGCCGAACAAGGTCTTGGTCGTTGCGCCCGATGAGTCGGCGCGCGATCGGATCCCGTTGCTTGCAGGGCGCGGGTCGAAGGGGGGGCCACCTGCGGCCTATGTCTGTCGCCGGGGTGTGTGTCGCGCGCCGGTCACGGACGCGAACGATCTCGCCCGGCAACTATCCGCGTGACGCTCGTCGTCGTGATCCACCACCTGAGACGATCTGGGTCTAGCACCGCGCCGACGAAAGATGGTTCCGCCGATGGGGGATGACGTGCGAGTCGGGCGGTCGTTGACGATCCCCGCTTCAGAGATCGAGTTCAACTTCACCCCCTCGGGGGGGCCCGGCGGACAGCACGCCAACCGTTCGTCGACCCGGGTGGAGCTCCTATGGAACGTGGACGAGTCGCAGGTGCTCACTCCCACTCAGAGAGCGCGTATCCGGCACGCTCTTCGCACGCGCATCGACTCGTCCGGCACCCTCAGACTCGCAAGCTCCGCCCAGCGATCTCAGACGCGCAACCGGGAAGACGTGATCGGACGTTTGGCCCGGCTCGCCGCGGACGCTCTGAAGCCACGCCGGCAGCGCGTCCCGACCCGAGCTTCAAAGGCCTCGAAGGAACGACGACTTCAAGACAAGAAACACCGCGGAGAGGTCAAGCGGCTGAGAAAGCCCGACTTCGACTAGTCGCGGCAGGTCTTAGCGTTCGAGGGCGTGAGCGAGAAGCTGGTCTGCCACGTGCTCCCACGACCACAGGCGCCGGGCCGTGGCCACGGCCGTGGCCTCCATCCGACCTCTCGTCTCGTCTTCGATCCCGAGCACCCGTTCGAGCGCTGCCGCGATCCCTTCGATGGGGGTGGCGGGATCGTAGGTGAGGAGGCCCGGAGCCTGGAGCGCCTCCTCCAGCACCCCACCCACCTCGCCGATGCCCGAATGTCGCGGGACCACCGGTAGAACGCCGCTGGCGGCCGCCTCGGCCGCCACCATGCCGAAGGCCTCCGGGACCACCGAGGGGATCACGAGAGCGGAAAAGCCGGGCAGGACCTTCGCCAGCGGTCCATGGTCGAGACGACCGGCGAACTCGAGATCGACCTCGGCGGCGCGGCGGAAGTAGCTCTCGTCCGCTCCGTCCCCTTGCAAAAAAGCGAGCGCGTCCTCGAGAGGTTTCCCCTCCCCTTCGCGAGCGATCGCCTCGAGCGCACCGGCATCGGCGCGTCCGATCGCGCCCCACAGATCCTTCAGCTCACGTTCGAATCCCCCGTAGCCCACGATCGTCACCCGGAAAGATCCGGCCACAAGTCCGAGAGCCATCAAGAAGTTGTGCACGCCCTTGGCCGCGATTAATTTGCCGACGTATCCAACGACCGGAGGACCCGGTTTGGACTCGAACGGTTTGAACAGGTTCACGTCACAACCTGGGTTCACGACGGCCGCGCTCTCGCGCCACCCGGGGATGTAGCGCGCCGCTTCCTCGACCATGTAGCGGCTGCCGCCGGTGACGACCTTAGCTCCCGAGAGTCCTTCCTCGGCAAAGTGCAGATAGCGCTCCTGTTCCTTCACCGCGTACTCGAGGGCGCTGCCGTGGAGCTTCGCGATATAGGAGGTGCCCGTCGCGCCACAAGCCTGCCTCGCGATGTAGGGCCCCATCACCTCGTGGCCCGTGATGATCGCGTCGGGGCGATGCAGCTCGATGGCGGTCTTCATCGCCATGACGTTCGCGGAGGTGTAGTGAGTCAACTCGTCATCGGTCAGATCGACGAAACGCTTCGCAGTGAACCCTTCGTATTCGTCATAGACGTACACCGGGAGGATGTCGCCGATGTTGGGCCTGGCCACTGCGCACCGACCCGCCGAGCGGTCGGCCCCCGTTCCGTCAAGGTCGATCGTGGAGTTATCGGCGGAGAACAGGCCTGCGGCATCGATATACGGAAGATCGGTCAGGTCGCGCTGCTGGCACATCAAGAAGACGTCGTGACCGGCAGCTCGCCATACCCGAGCGATATTCGATGTGTACAGATTGGATCCTGAACCCGTCAGGAGGTAGCCATGCCACAGCAGGATCTTCAATCGCGCCCGCCGATACTCACGTAGGGATTATTACGGAGGAACGGGGCCCCCGCGCCGGTCCCCTCCGGTCCATCCCACGCACGCGGGCCGGCGGGCCCCGTCCTGTCTACACTCGGCCGATGCTCGAACGGGCGTTCAGCGCTGCCTTCCGCAACTTCTCGACCCTGTTCTTGATGGTCGCCCTCTTCACCGTTCCGCTCCACGTGGGCTACAGCTACGTGTTCCGCGATGTGATCGAGGTGGCGGAGCTCCACTCGAGTATCGAAGAGTTCCCCGACTACAGGCAGGTCAAGGGCGTGGGACCAGATGAGCTCCGCGATGCCCGTCTGGCGTACCTGGGGCTGTCCGCCCTCGAACTGGCTCTTCTTCTCCCGCTGCTGGCACGGGCAACGGGCCGGGTACTGGAAGTCGATGCCCGAGGTGGCGTGCCCACGATCCCGGACGCCGTGAGATCCGTCGTCCGGAGGGGGCGGGGCTCCGCCAGGACGCTGCTGGGGGCTCTGCCTACCGTCGCTGCTGCTGCATTGCTGGCGCTGGTGATCGGATGGCTGTTCGAGCGAGCCGGCCTCCACCTGGCAGAAGCGGTTCCCGACCAAGCCGCCTGGACGCTGGTGGGCTTGATCCAGGGGACGGCCCGGGCTCTGGCCGCACCGTTCCTGCTGGTCACGATCGCGCCCGTTCCGACTTCAGCTAAAGAAGTACCCCCCGGCACGCCGACTCAATAGAGGGCACCCGCGTGTCCTTCTTCGCCCATGAATCATGATGGTCTTCCTCAGGCCGACAGGAGAACAGGTGGACCAGCACAAGGTCAGTAGCGCTTCGGCGATCGGCGGTGGGGAGACCTTCCGCAGCGTTGCGGAGCGCCACCGCGCCGATGTCGCCAGGACCAGGGAACGGAACCGTCAGCGTCGTCTCGCCTGGATCCTCGTTTTCAGCTCCGCCTTCCTCGCCTACTTCCTGAAGCGCCTCATCGAAGGGGATCCGCTCCAGTTCGGTCTGCCGTCGCTGGGAGCAGATGCGATCCTGTGGCTCTTCCCGATAGCCATGATCTTCATCATCGGGCTCGGGGTGCTCGGCCCCCTGGTCATCAACGGCCGGTCACCTCACATCCGCTTCAGTCCGGAGGAGATCGGGATCCGCTTCGCCGACGTGCGCGGGATCGACATCCTGCTCGAGGAGGTAACTCGCACGCTCCAGATCTTCTTGACCTACAAGACGTTCCGTGACGACCTCGGCGGAAACCCCCGTCGAGGCATCTTGTTCGAAGGCAAGCCCGGTACCGGCAAGACCCACATGGCCAAAGCGATGGCGGCCGAGGCCGGCGTCCCGTTCCTATTCGTCTCGGCGCCTGCGTTCCACAGCATGTTCTTCGGGATGACCTCGTTCCGCATCCGGTCGTTCTTCAAGTCGTTGCGCAAAGCGGCTCGCAAAGAAGGTGGCGCGATCGGCTTCATCGAAGAGATGGATGCAGTGGGAAGCGCGCGCGGGGGCATGGATGGCTTCAGCGGGGAGAGGGTAAGTCGGTTCGGATCCCCCAGCTCGGGAGGGGGCATGGTCAACGAGTTCCTCGTGCAACTCCAGTCATTCGACACGCCGCCCTTCTGGCAACGGGTCAAGAACCTGCTGATCGATGTGGCCAACAAGCTTCTTCCCGATGGACGCCGTTTCCACAAGAGGATCGTCCCCTACTCGAACGTCCTCATCATCGGCGCCACGAACAGAGCCGACTCTCTGGATCCCGCCCTTTTGCGACCCGGCCGTTTCGATCGCACTTTGAACTTCGATCTTCCCTCCAAGGCGGGACGGCGTGAGCTCGTCGACTACTTCCTCGAGCGTCGCGCACACTCCGCCGAGATGGACCGCGAAGACATCCGCGAAGAGCTCTCTGCGATGACCCTGGGTTACACCCCGGCGATGCTCGAGCACATCCTCGACGAAGGGTTGGTGTGGGCCATCCGCGAAGACCGCCGGGAGCTCAGCTGGCGCGACGTCCAGCGGGCGCGTTTGTCCGAGGAGATCGGCATCGCGCAACCCGTCGCTTACACCGACAACGAGCGCGTCCTGATCGCGACGCACGAGGCCGGTCACGCCGTCGCTGCCTTCATGTGCGCCGCAGGAGAGCGCAAGCTCGAGGTCCTTTCGATCATCAAACGCCGGCAGGCGCTCGGGCTTCTGGCTCACTCCGACGCCGAGGAGCGATTCACGCGCACCCAGAGCGAGCTCGAAGCGCGCCTGAAGATCATGCTCGCCGGGATGGCGTGCGAGGAGATCTTCTTCGGGGAGTCCGGCACCGGCCCATCATCCGATCTCATGGCCGCCACCGAGGTGGTCGCCCAGATGGTCGGCTCTTACGGGATGGGCGAATCGCTCGTGTCGTACGAAGCGATCCACGAAGGCCCCTATTCCAACACCAACATCGTCGCCCGCGTCCTCTCGAACGAGAAGGCAAAGAAAGAGGTCGACGACGTGCTCCGGCGTCAGAAGGACCAGGTCGTTTACCTGCTGCAACAGAACCGCGACCTCGTCGAAGCACTGCGCGACGCGTTGCTGGAGCACGAGGAGCTGATGGGCGACGAGATCAACGCGTGCGTCGAGCAGGCGCTGGAGCGACGCACCGCCCGATTGGGCTAAAGCCCCTCGAAGAGGTCATCCTTCGGCGGAGAAGAGTCCACGGTCGATTGGTTGAGCGTGTAGTCCTCCCACGGATAGACCTCTTTCTGCAAGTCATCGGGGATCGCGAACCAGAAGCTTTCCGGGTCGATCTGTGTGGCGTGAGCCAAGAGCGCTTTACTCCGCAGCTCGATGAAGTCGCTCACGTCGATGCGGGTATCGATACGGGGATCTTCGAACCCGATCTCGTCCCAGTTCTCGAGCCACCCGCCGAATGGACTATCGATCCCGCGATCGTTCGCCGACTCGTGCAGGATCTGCATCCGTTGCTTGCTGAACGTCGCGAAGAAGAACAGCCGGGACGGCTGCCACGGATCGCCTGCGTCGGGGAATCTCTCGGGGTCACCGGCCTCCTGAAAAGCCCGACGGCCCCACTCCCAGACCCGAACGTGGTCGGGGTGGTCATAACCGCGGGCTTCGTCGTAGCTGAGCACGATCTCGGGACGTTCCTCCCGGATGATGGCGACCATGCGGCCGACCGCTTCCTCCGGGTCGGCGTTCCAGAAGGCGTTCGGATGGTCGTTACTGTCATTCTCCGGCATGCCAGAGTCGCGGTAACCGAGCTGATAGATTTTCTCGACTCCGAGGATATCGCCCGCCGTTTCGAGCTCGGCCTCGCGCAGCTCGGGCATCTTCTCTTTGATCCCCGGCTTGTCCATCCTTGGGTTGAGGATGTCGCCTTCCTCGCCTCGAGTGGCGCAGAGCAACACGACCCGCACGCCTTCCGAGGCATACTTCGCCATCGTGCCGGCACCCTTCGACGATTCGTCGTCCGGGTGGGCGTGGATCGCAAGCAGGCAACGGTTCTTATCAGCCACGACGGTAGGCTAACCGCGATGTCAGACCCGTCCGTGCGCGGCGATCCCTTCGAACGAGCGCGCATCATCGCGGCGGCCCTGCTCCTCGCAGCAGGGATAGCCGCGATCGCCGGGTCGCTCATGGACTGGGTCACCATCTCGAACGCGCCCGAACTCGTCGAAGGATCGGACTTCGAGAGCGAGCAGGTTGAGAGTCCGAACACGGACCCGTTCTCCGGACTCGAGCAGGGGGACGGCTGGGCCGTTCTCGTAGCGGGAACGGTCATTGTCCTCGGCGCGTTCCTTCTGTTCGTACGCAAGCGATCGGGCTGGGCATGGCTCGCCCTGATCGCTTCGGTAGTGATCGGCGCGATCGCATTCGCGGACTACCGCGGGGTTGCGGAACTGGCGCGGGAGATGGACGTGAGTGGAGAAGTCGACCCCGGACTCGGTCTGGCCCTGGTCGCAGGGGCGGGGATCGTCGGACTGGTTGCATCAGCGGCCGGGATAGCCGCCACGCCGACGGAACGAGACAGTGTCTAGCGGAAACGCTCCTTCAACGCTTGGACGTTTGATGCGTAACGGCGCTGTCCGGCGTCCAACGTAGAGCCCACAGCGCCGAGACCGGAATAGTAGGCGGCGAGTGCCTTCCTCTCGCTCGGCATCGAGTCGAGCATGTGTCGTAAGTACATCACACCAAGATGGATGTTGCCCTCCGTCGATCGCACGGCGAGGCCATGGCCACCCAGCGACGCGTTCACAAACCTGGCGGTGTCCGGCATGACTTGCATCACTCCAACCGCGCCGACGCTCGAAACCGCGCCCTGTTGCCATCCACTCTCCTGCCACGCCACGGCCTTGGCCAAGGCCGGCTCGACGCCGTGTGCAACTGCCTGCTCGTGGATCTCAGCACCGACATCGGTGACGGGAGCGCTCACGGGAGCGGCGGTCGTCGCGGTGACGGACGACCCACCGGCCGGCACCCTGAGCTTCGTCCCGGCGACGATGAAGTTCGGGTCCCGGATCTTGTTCGCCCGAGCCAGCGCGACGGTCGAGGTTCCGTAGCGGGCTGCGATCGAGGACAGATTCTCGCCACGTCGCACCACATGGACCGACGAGACGGCCACGCTGCTGGGAACCCTCAAGCGCTGGTCCGCCACGATGAAGTTCGGGTTGGCGAGACGGTTCGTCGAAGCCAGGGCGCTCACCGAAGTGCCGTACCGGGCCGCGATCGAAGACAGCGTCTCCCCGGGGGCCACGACGTGCTCCGCCGCCTGGGCCGAGCTCCCCGAGAACCACACCGCGGCAGCCGTGCCGGCAACAGCACGCCCTCTCTTGCGCGACCTCATCCTGAGGTGCCGCCCCCGATACCGTCGAACCTTCATTTCACTCCACCCCCATAAACCCCATAGACCCCAGCAATTGACAAGAACGACACAGTTAACACCCGACGCCCCGATCTAGCAACCGGCTCGAGTTCGTGGTCCCCAAGTCGGTCCGCGGCGAGGAGCCGGTAGGGAGACGACGTGTGGGAGGGCGACTCAGAACGGTTTGAGCCCGGTTCGCACGGCGGCTCCCGGAGGCGGTCGTCCAAGCAACCCTCCTGGCCCGGGGCGAGGTCCCGCGGCGAGGAGCCGGGAGGGAGACGACGTGTGGGAGGGCGACTAAGAAGGGTTTGAGCCCGGTTCGCACGCCGTCTCCCGGAGGCGTTCGTCCAACCGACCTCTGAACCGCGGTCCGGGTCTGCGGCGAGGAGCCGGGAGGGAGACGATGTGTGGGAGGGCGACTAAGAAGGGTTTGAGCCCGGTTCGCACGGCGGCTCCCGGAGGCGTTCGTCCAACCCGCAGCAGGCCCCACACGGCGAAGAGAAGCGGAGCTAGAGGCGCTCCACGACGTAGCCGGCCTCGCCGAGCTCCGAGACGAGCTCGGCGATGTGAGGGGACCCTTTGGTCTCGACCTGCAGCGCCACGTCGACCTCGTCTAGCTGCACCCTGGCCCCCTCGCGGTGATGCTCGACGCCGACGATGTTGGCTCCGAGCTCGGCTATGCGGGCCAGGAGGGCGGCGAGGGCCCCGGGCTCGTCGTTGATGCGGGTGCGGAAGGCGAAGTAACGACCGGAGGCGCTTAGCCCGAACCGGATCACGCGGAGCAACAGCATGGGATCGATGTTGCCGCCGGACAGCACGACGACGATCGGAGGACGTAGATCGCCCAGCTGCTCCAGAACCACCGCCACCCCCGACGCTCCGGACGGCTCGAGCACCAGCTTCATACGCTCGGCCGCGTAGACCAGGCCCTGGGCGATCGACTCGTCCGTCACGCACACCACCTCGTCGACGAGCTCCTCGACGTGGGCGTAGGTCATGTCACCGGGGCAGTTGGCCGCGATCCCATCCGCGATGGTCGACATGTCTTCCAGCGCGACCGGCTTCCCGGCTTCTAGCGACAGGGGAAAGGCGGCCGCGCCGGCGGCCTGGACGCCGACGATCCGAGCCGAAGGGCGCAGAGATTTCACGGCGACCGAGATGCCGGAGATAAGGCCCCCGCCGCCGACGGGAACCACCACCGTCCCGACCTCCTCTGGCATCTGCTCGACGATCTCGCATCCCACCGTCCCCTGACCGGCGATGATGTGGGGATGATCGAAGGGGTGCACGAACTCCGCCCCCGTTTTCTGGGCATGTTCCACCGCGGCCTCGAACGCGGCTCCGAAGTCCTTGCCTGTGAGGTGCACCTCCGCGCCGTAGCGGCGTGTGGCTTCTACCTTTGGGAGCGCGGCGCCGATGGGCATGAACACCGTCGAGGGGATCTTCGAGAGCGATGCCGCGAGGGCGACACCCTGGGCATGGTTCCCGGCCGAGGCTGCGACCACTCCGGTGGAGCGCGCCTCGGGCCCGAGGCGGCTGATCCGGTTATAGGCGCCGCGGATCTTGAAGGAACCGGTTCGCTGGAGGTTCTCGCACTTTACGAAGACGGCGCCGTCGATGTGCTGGGACAACGCTCTCGATCTGTCGAGTGGCGTCTGGACCGCGACGCCTTCGAGCCGTTTCCTGGCGTCCTCGATCTGCTCTATGTTGACGAGTCCTTCGGCCATCAGGCAGCATCGTCCCACGCGAAAGCAAACTGGGCATCCCATTGACCTATCCCGAGTGGTCCCCCTCATCCTGGCGCAGGCACCCGGCCGCACAACAGCCGGAGTGGCCGGACGAGCGCGAGCTGAAGGAGGCCCTGGACGCTTTGCGAGCCCTGCCACCTCTGGTATTCGCCGGCGAGGCGAGGTCGCTGAAGGCAGCCTTAGCGAGAGCGGGGCGTGGGGATGCATTCGTCTTGCAAGCCGGGGATTGCGCCGAGGCGTTCGGGAACTTCTCCGCCGATTCGATCCGGGACAAGCTGAAGATCATCCTCCAGATGGCGGTTGTGCTGACCTACGCGTCGGGGCTACCGGTGATCAAGGTCGGGCGCATCGCGGGACAGTTCGCGAAGCCGAGGTCCTCTCCGAACGAGGCGGTGGATGGCCGGGAGCTGCCCTCGTTCCGGGGTCACGCCGTCAACGACGCCGCCTTCGACGAGATCTCGCGGCGCGCCGATCCCGGACGGCTCGTGCGCGCGTATCACCAGTCGGCCGCGACACTGAATCTCATTCGCGCGTTCACGAAGGGGGGATTCGCCGACCTCAGACAGATCCACGTTTGGAACCAGGAGTTCGTCGTGGCCAGCAGTCAAGGTCGGCGCTACGAGGCGATGGCCGCGCAGATCGATGGAGCGATGCGCTTCATGGCCGCATGCGGTGTGAACCTCGAAGCGGATTCGACTTTGCACGAGGTCGATCTATTCGTGTCGCACGAGGCCCTGCTGCTCGAGTACGAGGAGGCACTGACCCGGCGCGATTCGCTCTCGGGCGAATGGTACTGCTGTTCCGCGCACATGCTGTGGGTCGGCGAACGCACAAGACAGCCGGACGGAGCCCATGTGGAGTTCCTGGCCGGAGTGCGGAATCCGATCGCTTGCAAGGTGGGTCCGATGGCAACGGTCGACGAGCTGACCGCGCTGTGCGAACGGTTGAACCCGGACAACGAGCCGGGGCGGCTCACATTCATAAGCCGGATGGGAGTCGGTGCCATCGAGGAGGCTCTTCCTCCCCTGTTGGCGGGCGTCAAGGCCTCGGGGAGCGACGTGGTGTGGATCTGCGATCCGATGCACGCCAACACGTTCGTCACCAGCTCCGGTCTGAAGACACGCCGCTTCGGCGACATCCTGGGCGAGATCAAGGCCTTCTTCGCCGTGAATCACCAGGAGGCGACGGTACCGGGTGGCGTGCACCTGGAGCTCACCGATGAGGACGTCACCGAATGTCTGGGAGGGGGCGACGACATCCTCGATGACGAGAACCTTCGGGAGCGCTACCGCGCGTTGTGCGATCCGCGCCTGAACGCGACGCAGTCGCTGGACCTCGCCTTCGACGTCGGAGAGATGCTCCAGACGGGCTAGGAGCCGCGTTTCCTGATCGTTGCGAGCACCTCGTCGTACTCGGCATGTCGTTTTGTCGCTTTCTTCGAGAAGATGAGGTCGCCATCGACCTCGACCTCGAAGACACCTCCGCTAGAGGGGATCGTGACGAGCTCCGAGATCTGATTTTCGAACTCTTCCAACAGGCGTTCCGTCAGACCGACGGCTCTAGGTAAGTAGCCTCATTGAGCGCAATATTCGATCGAGATCCTCATCGCCCCAGTGTAGCGGTGGGAGGCGTTTGCCTACGGCCGCAGAGTGTCGGATGGTAGGGGGAGACGACAAGGAGGATTCAGATGGGTGTGATCGGATGGATCGTGCTGGGAGTGGTCGTACTCCTGGTGCTGCTTCTCATGGTGACTTACAACAAGTTGGTACGACTTCGGAATCAGATCGAAGCAGCCTGGTCACAGATCGACGTCCAGCTAAAACGACGTTACGACTTGATCCCCAACCTGGTGGAAACGGTCAAGGGCTACGCAGCCCACGAGCGTGAGACGTTGGAGTCTGTCACCCGAGCCCGCCAGCTGGCGATGGATGCAAGGGGGATCGAGGACCAGGCGCAGGCGGAGAACATGCTCACCCAAACACTGCGGTCGCTGTTCGCGGTGGCAGAGGCATATCCCGATCTGAAGGCGAACCAGAACTTCTTGGCTCTGCAGGAAGAGCTGACCGGGACCGAGGGCCGCATCGCCTTCGCGCGACAGTTCTTTAACGAGCGCGTCCTCGTGTACGACAACGCTCTCGAACAATTCCCCTCGAACCTGATCGCCGGGGCCTTCAACTTCGAAGCCAAGCCATACTTCGAGGCGGAGGAGCAGTCGCGAGCTGCGGTACGCGTCGACTTCGGTCAGGGCGGCGGCACCCAGACGACGCCGCCCCCAGCGGGGGGGCCGACCTCGTCAGCTCCACCCGCCTAGACCGAAGCCGGTAATCGATGTACGAACGGATCTCTTCGAACGTCCGCAGATCCTGGGCGCTCATCATCGTGTTCGTGCTGCTCGTCAGCGCGATCGGATGGTTCTTCGGCCTCTACACGGATACAGGCTTCTGGCCGCTCGGGATCGCAGTGGGCATCGCGATCGCGATGAGTTGGGGGTCGTACTTCGCGTCCGATCGCATAGCCCTGTCAATGAGCCGCGCTCAACCGGCGGACCCGCAGGAGTACCCGCAGCTCCACAACATCGTCGAGGGCCTGAGCATCGCAGCCGGCATCCCGAAGCCACGCGTTTTCGTCGTTCAGGACGATGCACCGAACGCATTCGCTACCGGTCGCAACCCCGAGCACGCGGCGGTGGCGGTGACAACGGGTCTGCTCGCGAAGATGAAACGGGACGAGCTCGAGGGCGTGATCGCGCACGAGCTGTCACACGTTCAGAATCGAGACACGCTCGTGATGACCCTGGCAGTAACGCTCGTGGGCGTGGTGGTGCTCCTGGCCGACTTCTTCCTGCGTGCGATGTGGTGGGGCGGGGGTTCGAACCGTGACGATCGTGGAGGAGGACTGGGGGCTCCGATCGCGCTCCTCGGGATCGGGCTCATGATCCTGGCCCCGTTCTTCGCGCAGATGCTCAAGTTCGCCATCTCACGGCAACGCGAGTTCCTGGCCGATGCCGACGCCATCAACTTCACGCGCTACCCGCCCGGTCTGATCAACGCTTTGCAGAAGCTCCGTGACGATCAAACCGTCGTGCGCACGGCGAGCAAAGCAACCGCGCATCTGTGGATCGAATCGCCGATAGCGCGCGCGGCGAACGAGGGGCCAAAGGGCCGGCGGTCGAACAAGTCGGGCGCCTGGCTCAACCGCATGTTCGACACTCACCCGCCCCTCGACGACCGCATCGAAGCGTTGCAGACGCTCGGCTTCGGCGCCGTGCAACCCACGGCCACGGCTCCTCAACCACCGGCGTAGCCGGCGTGGGCGACGGCCCTAGCCGGTGTGGGCGAGGATCCACCCTGCGGCAGCCGAGGCGACCTCGGCCCATGCCACGCTCGTGCTTCGCCCAGAAGCCTTCCGAACCTTGAACGTGTGGTCGCCGTCGTCGATCAACACCAATGTGGAGTCGGGGATGCGCCGGCGTACGTCCTCCAACGTAGCTATGGGGCAGAAGGGATCGCGGGTCCCCTCGACGAACAGCATCGGACGGTCGATCCGGTACAGGTGCTCATCCCTCATCCGGTCGGGTCGTCCGGGAGGGTGCAGCGGATAGCCGAGATAGACCAAGCCGTCGCAGTCGACGTCTGCCGCCACGATCTGAGAGGCGATACGGCCACCCATCGACTTACCGCCGAGGAACAATGGTCGGCCCGGAATGGATCCCCGGACGTGGTCTGCCACGGCTCGGTAAGTGCCCTCGAGGACGGGCGCACGGTCGGGGCTCTTTCGCCCCTCTTCCGAATAGACGAAGTTGAACCGGCCTACGGACAGCCCATGACCCGCCAGCTCCTCGGACATCGCGATCATGAACTCGTGGTGCATGCCCGCGCCTGCCCCGGGGGCCAGGATGACAACCGCAGGCGCGTCTTCGGGTCCATCCATCGCGAGCGAAACGGATCCATGAGGAGTCGCGACGATCTCGGTCGTCATGCGATGCCCGAGCGACCTACGTCAGGTCGACCGGCGGCGACGGAAACGTCCTTCTCCGGCCCGCCTCTTCGAGCGCGTCGGACTTCATCGCGCGTCGGACCCTTCGAACGTCCTTGAAGGGAACGAGAGCCGTATGTTCGCGTTCGGAGGCGAGTTCCTCGAGTCGCGCTAGCGCCGCTTCGAGCTGCGACGTCACCTTCTCGTAACGTTCGTTCAGTGCCCCGATCTCGAGCTCAAGCTCCATGATCCGCATGACGCCGGCGAGATTCATCCCCTCCTGGGTGAGCTCCTGGATGCGTCGGAGCACTCCTATGTCGCGGTCCGAATACCGGCGCGTGTTGCCCGCGGTCCGTTGAGGCTGCAGCAGTCCCTTCCGTTCGTAAACGCGCAGCGTCTGCGGATGCACGCCGGCCAGCTCGGCAGCAACGGAGATGACATAGATTGCCTGACTCTCCGAGTAGGTCTTCTTGTCGTCCATGCTCACCTCCTAAGAGGCTCTCGCCGGCCGGTCACCCATGTAACGCTTCAGGTGCTCGCGCGGCGACTCGTCATGCATCGCGGCGAACTCTTCGAGCAACGCTTTCTCCTTGCGGGAGAGCTTCTGCGGAACCTGGACCTCGATCGTCACTAGGAGGTCGCCGTTCCCGCCACGGGGACGAGTTGCGCCCCGGCCCTTGACCCTGAGGACCTTCCCCGACGGGGTCCCCGATGGAACCTTCACGGTGACGCTTCCCTCGAGGGTCGGCACCTCGACCTTGGTGCCCAACGCGGCCTCGGTGAAGGTCACCGGCACGGCCATCTCGAGGTTGCCGTTCTTGCCTCGGCCGAAGATGGGGTGGGGCGTGACGTGAACCCGTACGTACAGGTCCCCAGCCGGGGCTCCCTGCACGCCGCGGGCTCCCTTACCCGCCACGCGGATGCGGGCCCCATCCCCCACACCTGGGGGCACGCGGACGCGACTGCCGTTCTCGAGAGTCAGCGTGGACCCCGCGATGGCCTCGTCGAACGAGAGGGTGACCTCAGATTCGAGATCCTCGCCCCGACGCTGGGTGCGGAATCCCACTCCGCCGAGCAGATCCTCGAACACCGAGCCCGATCCCTGATTGCCGAAGAGATCGCCGATGTTGATCCGCACACCGCCGCCACCTTCGGGCCCGAATCCATAGATCCGGTCCCCACCGGCTTCGAACAAGCGCCGCATCTCGTCGTACTCCGTGCGCTTCTCGGGATTCGACAGCACGGCATGCGCCTCGGAGATCTCCTTGAATCGGGTCTCCGCCTGTTCGTTGCCCTTGTTCGCGTCCGGGTGGTACTTCTGGGCCAGCTTCCGGTAGGCGCGCTTGATGTCCTCCTTGGACGCGTCTTTGGAGACACCCAGCACCTTGTAGTAATCCTTCTCGGCCCAGTCTCGCTGTGACATGGTCAGGCCTCCGCGGCGTTCTCGCCGGCATCGGCCGACGCGACCTCCGGCGGACGCGCAACCGACACCATCGCCGGGCGCAGCACACGATCGCCCAGGTGGTAACCACGGCGCATCACGCTCGCCACGGTCGGCTCGGTTACGGCATCGTCCTCATGGGCTTCGAATGCTTCGTGTACGCGTGGGTCGAACGCCTCGCTAAGAGCCTCTATCTCCTTCAGGCCCTCTTCCTCGAGCGCGCGGCGCAGCTCCTTGTAGACCATCTCGACCCCCGGACCGCCCTCGCCATGCGCGATAGCGGCCTCGAAATTGTCGAGGATCGGAAGCATCCGTTCGATGACCCGGGCGGACGCTCGATCCGCCAGCGCGCTCTGCTCGCGCATCATGCGCTTCCGGTAGTTCTCGAAATCCGCCTGAAGACGGCGAAGATCGTCCAGGTAGTTATCGGGTTCTGCGGTTGTATTCATCTCTTCCTCGGTGGCTTCTAGAGGCGACGATTCGACATCCGTCACAACTTCTCCGGTGTCGCCGTTGCGGCCCTCGTCGATCACTTCGACCGCTTCGACATCGTCCGCCGGCGCGGCCGTCCCCGGTTCGGGGGCGGTCCGTGCGTTTCGGCGTTTGTCCACTATCCGTGGCTTGCGTGGCTCTTCCATGCTTACGCGCTTCTCTCTTCGCCCTCGTCCACTACCTCGGCGTCAACGACCCCGTCGTCGCCCTCCGGCGCAGGGCCTGAGCCCGCGGCCCCGGTCTGCTCCTGCTGAGCCTGACGGTAGAGAACCTCGGCGAACTTCTGCGATGCAGTCAGAAGCTCCTCGCTCGTCTGCTTGATGCGGTCGAGATCCTGACCGTTCAGAGCCTCTTTGGCGGCCGCCAGGGACGACTCGACGTGCTGACGATCGGACTCGTCGAGCTTGTCGCCATGCTCCTTCAGCGACTTCTCCGACTGGTAAACGACGTTGTCGGCCTGGTTGCGAGCCTCGACTTCCTCGCGCTTGCGACGGTCCTCGTCGGCGTGCTCCTCGGCGTCCTTCATCATGCGCTGGATCTCGTCGTCGGCGAGCTTGGTTCCACCGGTGATGGTCATCGACTGCACCTGTCCGGTGCCCAGGTCCTTGGCGGACACGTTCACGATGCCGTTGGCGTCGATGTCGAAGGTCACCTCGATCTGGGGAAGACCCCTATGTGCGGGGGGTAGTCCAACGAGCTCGAACCGTCCGAGCGACTTGTTGCGGTAGGCCATGTCGGCCTCACCCTGCAGCACGTGGATCTGCACCGAGGGCTGGTTGTCTTCTGCAGTCGTGAAGATCTCGGAGCGCTTCGTCGGGATCGTCGTGTTCCGCTCGATGAGCTTTGTGAAGATCGAGCCCTTGGTCTCGACACCCAACGACAATGGGGTGACGTCGAGAAGAAGGACGTCCTTCACCTCACCACGGAGCACTCCTGCCTGGATCGCGGCGCCCATCGCAACGACCTCGTCCGGGTTCACTCCCTGATGAGGGTCTTTGCCGCCGGTGAGATCCTTCACGAGGTCGCGCACCATCGGCATGCGAGTCGATCCGCCCACCAGGATCACGTGGTCGATGTCCGACACGGAGATGCCGGCGTCCTTGACCGCCTGGTTGAACGGACCCTTCGTGGCGCCCAGAAGATCGTCGGTCATGCGCTCGAACTCTGCGCGCGACAGCGTCTGCTCGAGGTGAAGCGGACCCTGTTCGGTCGCGGTGACGAACGGCAGGTTGATCGTCGTGTTCTGCGTCGAGCTGAGCTCGACCTTGGCCTTCTCCGCCGCCTCTTTAAGGCGCTGGAGGGCCATCTTGTCGTTCGAAAGATCCACACCGTGGTTGTCCTTGAACGTCTTCACGAGATAATCGATGACGCGCTGGTCCCAGTCGTCGCCACCGAGGTTGGTGTTACCCGAGGTGGACTTCACTTCGAAGACCCCATCGCCCAACTCGAGCACCGAAACGTCGAACGTCCCGCCACCCAAGTCGAACACGAGGATGGTCTGCTCGCCCTCGGTCTTGTCCAAGCCATACGCGAGGGCCGCGGCGGTGGGTTCGTTGATGATGCGTGAGACCTCGAGGCCAGCGATCTTGCCGGCCTCCTTGGTGGCCTGGCGCTGCGCATCGTCGAAATACGCAGGAACCGTGATGACCGCTTCCGTCACGGTGTCGCCGAGATAAGCCTCGGCATCGCTCTTGAGCTTCTGCAGGATACGCGCGGAGATCTCTTGGGGGGAGTAGTTCTTCCCGTCGATCTCGACCTTGTGGTCCTGACCCATGCGGCGCTTGATCGAGCGGATCGTCCGATCCGGGTTGGTGATCGCCTGGCGCTTCGCGACCTCGCCCGTCAGGACCTCGCCCGACTTCGAGAACGCGACGACCGAAGGGGTCGTCCGCTGGCCCTCCGCGTTGGGGATGACCGTCGGCTCACCCCCCTCGAGGGTCGCTACGACGGA
>JALZOM010000097.1 GCA_030913945.1 Actinomycetota bacterium | reverse complement strand
CTGCAGGAGAGGGTGCGCCTCGCACTGGACGCCTTGCACGACGAGTCCGGCGAGGACGTGACGGTCCAGACCTACAACGCGTTCGCGGCGAGCATCGTGCGCGACAACGGCTTGCTCGTGAACGTGGAGCCCGAGTCGGGTCTTCTGTCCGAAGCGCAACAATGGCAGCTCGTTTTGAGCTGCCTCGACGATCTCCCGCCGTTCGATGCGCTCGAGATCCGTTCCTCCTACGTCGTTGGCCAGACATTGAACCTCGCGGGCTCGATCGCGGACCACATGGTCGGGGTAACCGACATCGAAGCCGCGGCCGACCGCATCCTCTCGATGCAGAACGTCGACGAGAAGATGGTGTTGACGGCTCAGAAACGCAAGGAGCTGTGTCGAGCGGTCGCCGCGTACGTATCCGCTAAGGAGCGTGCCGGGCGCATCGACTTCGGCGACCAGATCACCAAGGCCGTTGAGGTTCTCGAGGGGAATGCAGACGTGCGCGATGGGTATCGCGAGCGATTCCCGTTCGTCTTACTCGATGAGTATCAGGACACGAATGTCGCGCAACGGCGAATGCTTCAAGCGTTGGTCGCGCCGGGGGGTGCGGTAACCGCGGTCGGCGATGCGCGGCAGGCGATCTTCGCCTGGCGCGGCGCGACGATGTACAACCTGATCGGTTTTCCCGACCACTTCCCGCGCTCCGGTGGCGTCCGTTACGAACCGGTGTCTCTGTCCGAGAACTTCCGCTCCGGGTCGAAGATCCTCGATGTCGCCAATGAGGTGGTGTCGTCGATCGATCTCTCGCGACGTCCCGGGGATCCGTTGCGCGCATACGCAAGCAACGAGACGGGTGCTGTGTGCCTCGGCTTGTTCGCCTCGGAGCAGGATGAGGCCGCGTGGATCGCCGCCCAATGCGAGAAGATGCACGGAACCACCACCGGCGCGGGCCGGGCACCGGTGGCGTGGAAGGACATGGCGATCCTCGTGCGTCGCAAGGCCGCGATGGACATGTTGCTCCAAGAGCTCGAGGCCCGGGCCATCCCGGTCGAGGTGGTCGGCCTCGGCGGGTTGCTCAAGACCCCCGAGGTCACAGAGGTGGTCGCCTGGTTGCGGGCTCTCGAATCGAAGCCGGCCGCCAACCGATGGCTGGGCCGCATCCTGATGGGCCCGCGCTGGCGCATCCATTACAGGGACCTGTCCCTCTTGGCGCGCTGGGCGACGTCGCAGAACTGGGACCTTCGTCTGAGGCTGGCCGGGGGCGACGAAGCCGCCGCCCACGACATGGAGCCGGGGGATGTCGGCTACTCCCTGGCCGAGGCTCTCAACCATCTCGATGCCATCGAGCACCTGGGGCCCGAAGCCAAGCGGCGCCTGCGCGCTTTTTCCGAGCGCCTTGCCTCCATGCGGAAGCGATCGGGTGCCCCGCTGCTCGAGGTCGTGCAGAGCGTGATCCACGATGCCGGTATCTCAAACGCACTGGAGTCATCGTCGTCCCGAACCGCTCCCGCCGCAC
Organism: Actinomycetota bacterium; assembly: GCA_030913945.1. GTDB lineage: Bacteria > Actinomycetota > CADDZG01 > CADDZG01 > WHSQ01 > JACCXF01. The sequence goes on along the minus strand of JALZOM010000097.1, from coordinate 12,402 downwards.
GTCAGAACATCTCGAACTTCCTGGACCAGGTCGCTTACTTCGCCCCGGTAGAGGGCGAGGCGTCGCTCCGCAGCTTCCTCGCGTACCTCGACGCCGCCGAGGCCGCCGAGGAAACGCTGGAAGCCACGCAGCCGGCCGAGCAGGACTCGGTCAAGCTGATGACGGTGCACTCGGCCAAAGGATTGGAGTTCGAGGTCGTGTTCGTCCCGTCGGTAGCGTCTGCCATCAGCGAACGGACCGGCGAGCCGACGTTGTCGATCTTCCCGAACACGCGGGTGTCGAATCCATTGACGAGCTACAGCGAGCTTCCTTACGAGGTGCGCGAGGACGCGGACCACCTGCCTCGCTTCGACGGCAAGCTGCCGGCGTTCGCCAAAGCGGTCAAGGAACGTGTCATCGAGGACGAGCGTCGGCTCTTCTACGTCGCGCTCACGCGGGCGAAACAACGGTTGGCGGTCACGGCCGCGCACTGGTACGGGCGCGACGACAGCCCGCGAGGCCCCTCGCCCTTCTGGACCGAGGTCGCCGCTCTCGAGGATCGCGGTCTGGTCGAGGTCGTGCGGCGGGACGAATGCCCCGAGGACAACCCCCTGTTCGGCGCGATGGAGGACCGTCGCACGTGGCCACCGCCCGCGCGCACGGGCCTCGAGGACGAGCTCTTCCCCCAGGGTTGGGGCGTCGCCGCGGATACGGTCATCGGGGGGGACGGTTCGATCGACGCGCTCCTGGGAGCGCTTCCGGCCGACGACCAGGAAGGTGCGCGGGCGCTGATCGAGGCACAGGGCCGGGACCTCGATCTGATCGCCGCCGCCGCTCAGCCCTACGCCGCCGGGCAGCCCGAGGTGCCCGACATCTTGTCCGTGACCTCGCTGGCGCTTCTGAACGAAGGCCGGTTGGCCCCCTGGGACCTCGCTCGCCCGTTGCCACAACGCCCCACCACCGCCCGGCGTATCGGCACGGAGGTGCACCGGTTGATCGAGGAGAAGAGTTTGGATCTGGCGCCGTATCCCGATGAAGGCGAGTTCGACGAACCGGCCGAGGTGGCGGACCCTAAGCGGATCGGCGCGCTGTTGAAGTCGTGGGACAAGAAGTACGGGGAGCGTGTCCTGACCCGCCTGCCGTCGGGCGAACCGATGGTCGAGCTGCCCTTCTCGATGAAGATCGACGGACGCATCATCCGTGGCCGCATCGACGCAGCGTACGAGACCGACGATGGCGGGATCGAGATCGTGGACTTCAAGACCGGTCGCCGCTTCGAACCCGCCGCCGAGGATCAGCTGACGATCTACGCTCGCGCGCTGGCCGCGCTGGGCGTCCTTCCGAAGGGCACCGTGACTCTCACGTACGCGTTCCTCGCCGCCGATGAGTCTCACAGCCGGGCGATCGAGCCCGACGCGCTGTCGCACCCCGACTGAGCGAACACCTCATCACGTGTGCGATCGGTACGGCTGCTCGCGACGCGAAGGAGCGATCCGTCGCGCCGTTGTTCAGACGCGTGGGCCCACGCCCGAGGGGAGCCGTGCGCCGCGCAGCGACGCGAGGTCGAGGGCACGCGAGATGTCGCGTGGACTGACGATGCCGACGAGAGCCCCCTGCTCGTCGATCACGAGAGATCGGCCGTGTTCCGATCCTCCGGATCGCTCCAGGAGGTCGGTCAGCGGCTCGCGGGGCCGTGCCGTGGGGACCTCGTCGAGGCGGAACGCGTAGTCCCGGACCCGAGCCTCCGTTCGTTCGTCGAGCGGAGCGCCCTGGACTCGGGCGAGGGTCACGAGCCCTTCGGTACGCTCGTCGAAGTCGTGTGTGGGGAAGGCCGAGAATCGGTGGCGCGAGGCGTACTCGTCGATGAAGGTCTGCACGGTCGTCCACGCCGGCACGGAGACGACGTCGTGCGACATGATGTCTCGAACCTGAAGTCCTGCGAGTGCGCCTCGGAGGAGGACGTGGGACTCTTCGGAGCGCGCCGCGGTGGTAAGGAAGTAACCGAGGAACACGAACCACAATCCGCCGAACTCCGAGTTCACAGCGAAGTCGATCAGGCCGATCCCCACAAGCAAGTAGCCGAACCCGCGCCCCACGCGCGCTGCGACGATTGTCGCGCGGGTCTTGTCACCTTTCTTCCGCCAGAGCCAGGCTCTGAACACCCGGCCCCCGTCGAGCGGGAAGGCAGGGATCATGTTGAACACGGCGAGGACGGTGTTGATGCGTGCGAGCCAGAAGAAAGTGCCGGCGAGCAACTCCGAGGCGTTCCCAGCTTGCAGGGCCAGCCCCGACAAGAAGAAGACGAGAGCGATGGTGAGACTCGAAACGGGTCCGGCGATCGTGATCCTGAACTCCGCGCCGGCGGTCATCGCTTCTCCACGCATCCGGGCGACGCCGCCGAAGAGCCACAGCGTGATGCCCTCGACCTCCACGTCCTCACGGCGCGCTTGCAGGGCGTGAGCCATCTCATGGGCGAGCAGAGAGGCGAAGAAGACGATGGACGCGAGGATCCCGGCGGTCCAGTAGGCGCTCGTCCCGTAGCCCGGATACTCCGATGGGAGCTGCTGGCCCGCCAGGCTCCACGCGATGAGCCACGCGATGACGAGCAGGCTCCAGTTCATCCCGACGCGGATGCCCGCGATCCGGCCGAGGCGGATGCTCTCGTCCATCCGCCCAGTGTCACAGGTCGAGGCACCTGCGGAAGCACGGTTCGAGTACGCTCGATCACTGGTGTGCCGGGAAGCCTGGTCGGCGATCGTTGACCGACGTCGTCAGGAGCAGACATGACCCCGCCAGATGCCCGCCCCACTCGATCCTGGATGACCAGCGATCGCGCCGTTCCCCGTCTCATCGTCCGCCCCGTGCGCGAGTTCCTCGACACGGAGGTGGCGGGAGGCCTGGTGCTCCTCGCCGCCGCCCTCATCGCTCTCGTGTGGGCGAACTCTCCCTTCGGGGACGTCTACGAGTCCTTCTGGGATACCGAGCTGGCGGTTCGAGTGGGGGAATGGAGCCTCGTCGAGAGCCTGCGGGAGTGGGTGAACGACGGGTTGATGGCGCTCTTCTTCTTCGTCGTCGGGCTGGAGATCAAGCGCGAGCTGGTAAAGGGGGAGCTCAGCGACCCGAAGGCCGCGTCGCTTCCGGTGATCGCAGCGCTCGGCGGCATGGTGGTTCCGGCCCTGCTCTATCTCGTTCTGACCCCCGGCGGCGAGGCGGGTCACGGTTGGGGCATCCCGATGGCGACCGACATCGCCTTCGCCCTCGGAGTTCTGGCGTTGTTCGGCCGCAGGATCCCATCGTCACTCAGGGTCTTCTTGCTGAGTCTTGCGATCGTCGATGACATCGGAGCCATCCTCGTGATCGCGCTCGTCTACACGCCCCAGATCGAGGTCGCGGCTCTCGCAGTGGCGATGGCAGGGCTGGCGCTCGTCGCGAGCATGCGGGTCTTGCGGGTGTGGTGGACTCCCGCTTACGCGCTCATCGGCGCCGGGGTGTGGCTCGCCACCTTGCAGTCTGGGGTGCACGCCACGATCGCAGGCGTCGTCCTGGGTCTCATGACGCCGGTGAGGGCTCTCGATCCGAACGCCTCGCGGGACGTTCTGCGCGATGGTCGAGACGACCGCGATCCGGTCGACGACAGCGAAGACGATCGCGATCTGGTTGGCGACTCCAGCGAAAGAGGTCTCGATCCGGCCAACGATGATGCCGACGATCGCGCTCCGGTCGACGAGGAGGAGGACCGACAGCTGTCTCCGCACGAAGCGCGGCGCGCCCGCACGCGCGCGCAGGCCTCGGTGTCGGTGGCCGAACGGATCGCGCACGATCTCCATCCGTGGACGAGTTACCTCGTTATCCCTCTATTCGCACTGGCCAACGCGGGTGTGGAGTTGAGTGGGGAGGCCTTGGAGGCGGCGCTCGCCTCGCCCGTGACTGTCGGAGTCGTGCTCGGACTGGTCGCCGGCAAGCTGATCGGCGTCACTGGCTTCGCCTGGGCGGCCGAACGCCTGGGGTGGGGAACCCTTCCTCCGGGGGTGGGCTGGTTCAACTTGACGGGCGTAGCCGCCATCGCGGGGATCGGTTTCACCGTCTCGATCTTCGTCTCGGGCCTGGCTTTCGCAGACGATTCACTGGTGGACGAAGCCAAGGTGGGGATCCTGGTGGGTTCCCTCGTGGCGGCGGGACTCGGCGCTCTGCTCATCCTCTGGGGGTCGTCCCGGCCGTCCCGGCAGTCGGCCGAGCCGATCGAATTCGGGGCGGACCCGGCCCAGGACGGCGACCCAGCAACGGGCGCGGAGGCGGGACCGGCGGGGAGCGGACCCCCGGGATCGACCGGTGGGGCGTGATCCGGCCACCGGACCGGCGGCCCGCCGGGTGGCGCGAGCGGGGCATGATGGAACGATGACTGAGGAGGTCCTGGCCCGGTTCTCGGAGCCCACGAAGGCGTGGTTCGAGGGAGCGTTCGCGGCGCCCACGGCCGCTCAGCTGGGGGCCTGGGACGCGATCACCTCCGGCCGCAACGCTCTGGTCGTCGCGCCGACCGGTTCGGGCAAGACCCTGGCGGGGTTCTTGTGGTCGCTCGACAAGATCTTTTCGGAGGCTCCCCGGGAACCGAAAGCGCGGTTGAGGACGCTGTACGTGAGCCCGCTGAAGGCGCTCGCCGTGGATATCGAAAGGAACCTGCGAACCCCGCTCGCGGGCATCCGAGCTGCGGCCGAACGCGGCGGGGTGCAGGTCCCCGAGGTCCAGGTCGGGGTGCGCACCGGAGACACCCCCGCGGACGAACGACGACGGTTCGCGACATCGCCGCCGGACATCCTCATAACCACGCCGGAATCTCTCTTCCTGCTGCTGACCTCGCGGGCCCGTGAAGCCTTGCGTTACGTCGACACCGTGATCATCGATGAGGTGCATGCCGTGGCCGGGACGAAGCGCGGGTCGCATCTCGCTCTGAGTCTCGAACGTCTGGATCACCTCATCGGCCACCCCGTTCAAAGGCTCGGCCTGTCGGCAACCGTGCGTCCCACCGATGAGGTCGCGCGGTTCCTCGGTGGCGCGCGACCCGTGACGATCGTGGACCCGCCTTCGGACAAGGAGTTCGACCTCTCGGTCGTGGTTCCGGTCGAGGACATGAGTCTGATGGGGCTCGAGACCGGCGAGGTGCTCAGTGGGTCCGCGGCCGGTGCCGAGGCGCGCACCAGCGTGTGGCCTCACGTTGAAGAGAGTCTGCTCGAGCTCATCCGCGCGCACTCGAGCACGATCGTGTTCGTCAATGCCCGCCGCCTCGCGGAGCGCCTGTGTGGACGTTTGAACGAGCTCGCAGAGGAGGAGGTCGCGCGAGCGCACCACGGCTCGGTGAGCAAGGAACAGCGACGCATCATCGAAGAAGACCTCAAGTCTGGGCGGCTGCCGGCAGTCGTAGCCACCAGCTCGCTCGAGCTTGGCATCGACATGGCCGCGGTCGACCTAGTGGTTCAGGTCGAGTCCCCGAACTCCGTAGCCTCGGGTCTACAGCGCATCGGTCGGGCGGGGCATCAGGTCGGAGCCGTGAGCCGCGGCGTGCTGTTCCCGAAGTTTCGCGGCGATCTCGTGGAGTGCGCAGTGGTCGTCGAGCGCATGAAACAAGGGGCCATCGAGGAGCTCGCTTACCCGCGCAACCCTCTCGACGTGCTGGCCCAACAGATCGTCGCTACGGTCGCGATGGACGAGTGGACGGTCGATGAGCTCGGAGCCATGGTCAAGCGGTCGGCTCCGTTCGCAGACCTCCCTCGTTCGGCGTTCGAGGCGACCCTCGACATGCTTTCGGGGCGATACCCCTCCCACGAATTCGCCGAGCTCCGCCCGCGCGTGAACTGGGATCGGTCCACCGACCTGATCAGCGGGCGTCCGAATGCGCAACGCCTCGCGGTCACGTCGGGCGGCACCATCCCCGACCGAGGGCTGTTCGGCGTCTTCCTGGCGGGCGAAAAGGGGCCGCGGGTCGGCGAACTGGACGAGGAGATGGTCTACGAGAGTCGTCCGGGCGATGTCTTCGTTCTCGGAGCATCGAGCTGGCTCATCGAGGACATCGGTCACGACCGGGTGCTGGTGTCGCCCGCGCCGGGGCAACCGGGCAAGATGCCCTTCTGGCATGGCGATGCGTTGGGCCGCCCCCTCGAGCTCGGGCGCGCCCTGGGGGCGTTCATGCGCGAGCTCGGGCGTGGGGACGACGCCAAGAACCAGCAGCGTCTACGAACCGCCGGCCTGGATGAATACGCGGCCCGGAATCTCCTCGCTTACCTGGATGAACAGCGCGACGCGGCGGGGCTGCCGGACGATCGGACCATCGTCGTCGAGCGGTTCCGCGATGAGTTGGGGGACTGGCGAGTGTGCGTTCACTCGCCCTTCGGTGCTCGGATCAACGCGCCGTGGTCTCTCGCGATCGAGGCTGCGGTTCGCGACAGGCTCGGTCTGGACGTGCAATGTATGTACACCGACGACGGGATCGTTGCGCGCTTGCCCGAGGCCGACGATGCTCCCCCTGCGAGCTCCATCCTGTTCGACCCCGACTCGGTTGAGGACCTGGTCGTTGGCCAGGTCGGCAATTCTGCGCTCTTCGCGTCCCGGTTCCGAGAGTGCGCTGCACGCGCGCTCCTTCTACCCCGGCGAAATCCGGGGACCAGGACGCCGCTGTGGCAGCAGAGGCAGAAGAGCGCGCAGCTATTGCAGGTTGCCAGCAAGCACGAAACCTTCCCGGTGGTGTTGGAGGCGTACCGGGAGTGTCTTCAGGACGTCTTCGATCTGCCGGGGTTGATCGAGATCATGTCGGCGATCGCTCGCCGTGAGGTGAAAGTGGTCGAGGTCGAGACTCCGTTCCCCTCTCCCTTCGCCAGCTCTCTTCAGTTCGGGTACGTAAGCGCATTCATGTACGAGGGGGACGCCCCGCTTGCGGAGCGGCGCGCGCAGGCTCTGTCGCTCGATCGATCCTTGTTGGCGGAGATCATGGGACGCGAGGAGTTGCGCGAGCTCATCGATGAGGCGGCCCTGGCCGACATCGAGCTCGAGCTGCAGTGGTTGACGAGCCAACGCAAGGCCCGCAGCGCGGACGGCCTACACGACGCACTGCGTGCTCTCGGGGACCTGTCTCCAACCGAGATGGCCGCGCGGGTTACCGACCCCACGCTGGCAGGCGGATGGCCCGACGAGCTGGTCGGTAGTCGTCGCGCGATCGAGGTGCGAGTCGCTGGTGAGTCGCGAGCGATCGCGATCGAAGATGCAGGCCGCTACCGCGACGCTCTGGGCGTGGCCCTTCCGGTGGGCATCCCCGCCGCCTTCACGGAGCCGGTCTCGGACCCGCTCGCCGACCTCGTCGGACGCTACGCAGCGACACACGGTCCCTTCGACGTGAGCGGTCCCGCGGCGCGGCTCGGCCTAGGCCCGGCGGTGTGCCGGCAGGCCCTCGAGCGTCTCGAGGTCGCCGGTCGAGTGGTGGAGGGAGAGTTTCGCCCCGGTGGGACGGCCCGGGAGTGGATCGACGTCGAGGTGTTGAGACGTCTCCGCCGCCGCTCGCTGGCCGCGTTCCGCAAGGAGGTGGAGCCCGCCCCCGCCGAAGCTCTGGCCCGGTTCAGCCTGGCGTGGCACGGCATCGGTCTGGGGTCGTCGAGGGGCGCCGCCACTCCGGATGCCTTGTTCCGGGTCATAGAGCAGTTACAGGGCATGCCGATCCCGGCCTCCGCTCTCGAGCGGCTGGTGCTGCCCGCGCGACTCCCCGGTTATTCCCCCGGACTCCTGGATGCGCTGGGGGCGTCGGGCGAGGTCGTGTGGGCAGGAGCCGGGCCCCTGGGCGCCGATGACGGCTGGATCGTTCTGGCCCCTGCGGATCGGGCGTCACTGATCCTTCCCCTGCCGCCCGAGACGGAGTTGAGCGACACCGCGCTCGCCCTTCAAGACGCCCTGTCCGCATCGGGAGCTTCGTTCTTCCGCCAGCTGGCCGAGCGGGTTGGCTCGACCGACGACAACGAGCTTCTGTCCGCGCTATGGGACCTCGTGTGGGCGGGACTGGCGACTAACGACACCCTGGCCCCCGTGCGCGCATTCGCCGGCGGCCGGCGCGGCACGCGCGCGCGAGCGCCCCAACGCAGAGGTCCCCGTTTCCCGGCACGCCTCGGGCCACCTTCGGGGGCTGGCCGGTGGAGCCTGGTCGCGCCACGGGAGACCGACCCAACTCGCAGGCTCGTTGCTGTCACGGAGCAGATGCTCGAGCGCCACGGCATCGTCACTCGGGGCGCGCTTCAGATCGAGCGGCTGCAAGGTGGGTTCGCTGCCGTCTACCCGGTGCTCAAGGCGATGGAGGAAGCCGGTCGCGTCCGGCGTGGATACTTCGTCGATGGCCTCGGCGGCGCGCAGTTCGCGCAGTCGGGAGCTGTGGACCGGATGCGATCGCTCGTGCATGTGGCGCCGGAAGAGCTGACCACCGAGGTCCTCGCCGCCACCGATCCCGCGAACCCCTATGGAGCCGCGCTGCCATGGCCGGAACGCGATGGCCATCGGGCGGGCAGGAAGGCCGGAGCCGCAGTGGTTCTGACCGGGGGGGAGCTGATCCTGTACGTCGAGAAGGGCGGGCGCACCCTGCTGTCGTTCTCGGATGATCCCGAGCGGCTTCAACCCGCGGTCGACGCCCTTGCGCTTGCAGCCCACGACGGATTGCTCGGGCGTCTCGCGGTCGAACGCGCAGACGGCGAATCGGTTCTCGACTCTCCCTTCGCTCAGGTCTTGATGGATGCAGGCTTTCAACTCTCCTCTCGAGGGCTGAAGCTCCGTGCCTGAGGGGGACACCGTTTACCTGGCTGCCGGCCGACTCGATAGGGCTCTACGGGGGCGGGTTCTGACGCGAACCGACTTCCGGGTGCCCCGGTACTCCACGCTCGACCTCGCAGGGCGTCGCATCCACGAGGTCGTGGCGCGCGGGAAACACCTCCTGTTCCGCCTTGCGGGCAACGTGACTCTCCACACCCACTTCCAGATGGACGGAACGTGGCACATCTACCGGCGGGGGGAACGCTGGCGAGCTCCCGCTCACGAAGCGCGGGTCGTGCTCGAGACAGACGTCTTCACCGTTGTGGGATTCCGGCTGCCCGTCGTCGATGTGCTCGATCGCGCCGCAGAGCAGAGCGTCGTCGGCCATCTCGGGCCGGACCTTCTGGGGCCCGACTGGGATCCCGTCGAGGCGGAGCGTCGTCTGATCGCCGATCCCGCGCGCCCGATCGGCGAGGCCTTGCTGGACCAGGCGGTGATGGCGGGGCTCGGCAACGTCTACCGGTCGGAGATCTGCTTCTTGATGGGGCTCGATCCGATGATGCCTGTGGGCGAAGTGCCCGACCCGGCGCGCGTGGTCGAACGGTCGAGGGCGGTGATCTACGCCAATCGCAACACCGGTAACCAGATCACGACCGGAGACGTGCGCCCGGGCCGGACGCACTGGGTCTACGGGCGCGGCGGCGAGCCGTGCCGTCGCTGCGGCGCTTCTATCGAGAGAGCGCACTCCGGCCCTACAGGTCGCGAGCGCGTGATCTACCGGTGTCCCCGGTGCCAGCCGGCCGGGCGAATGGCTCACTCCGTCACGCAGGTTCGAGGGCGGGCCGATGCCTGACGACGCGCGTCCCCGCGTCGTGGGCGATGTGCTCACGCGGGGTCAGTGGGACGGGGGCCCTCCGGAGACGCTGAAATGGCTCGCTCGCCTCCTGCGGGACGAGGGCACCGACCTGATGACGGCATCTTCCAGCGAGCTCGAGCGCGGGACGCCCGTGTACGTGGAGGCGGACGCCGACCTGAACGAGGTGCAGCGACGCATGGCGATGAGTCACATCCGGCGCATCCCGGTGGTCGAGAAGGGCCATCTGCTCGGCCTGATCGATCTTCTGGACCTGGCGATGCTCGATCCCGAAGATGCGGTGCAGGCCGCGGAACGCGGGGACTAAGGCCGGCGTCGAGGCGGCTGCAGGACCGACGGGCTTTCGCTCCCTGCGGGTTTACGCTAGTCGGGACGCCGTTCGTTGGACAGGTCTGGAGAACGCGCATGCACGACGCTTTCATGAATCAGCTTCCGGACATCGATCCGGATGAGACACAAGAATGGATCGAATCTCTCGATCAGGTGATCGACGGGTCGCCCGGACGCGCCCGCTTCTTGATGCACCGCATCCTCCACCACGCGCGCTCCCGGCAGATCGGATTGCCCGCGATGGTTGCCACGGATTACATAAACACGATCGCCCCGGAGCAAGAGCCCTACTTCCCGGGGGACGAGCACATCGAGCGACGCATCAGGGCCTTCATCAGGTGGAACGCCGCGGTCATGGTTCACCGCGGCAACAAGGCCTACGACGGGATCGGGGGACACATCTCGACCTACGCTTCCGCGGCTTCTTTGTACGAGGTGGGCTTCAACCACTTCTTCCGGGGTCACGACGCCGAGGGCGGTGGCGACCTTATCTACATGCAGGGACACGCGGCGCCGGGGATCTACGCACGGGCGTACCTCGAGGGGCGCCTCACCGAGCAGCAACTAGACAGGTTCCGCCGCGAGGCGTTCGGGGGAGGTCTGCCCTCCTATCCGCACCCCCGGCTCATGCCGGACTTCTGGGAGTTCCCCACGGTGTCGATGGGACTCTCGCCGTTGAACGCGATCTATCAGGCCCGCTTCAACAGGTACATGGAGCACCGCGGCATCAAGGACACCTCGAAACGGCGGGTGTGGGCCTTCTTGGGCGACGGCGAGATGGACGAACCGGAGTCCATGGCCGCGCTATCCCTGGCAGCGCGCGAGGGGCTCGACAACCTGATCTTCGTGGTGAACTGCAACCTTCAGAGGCTCGACGGCCCGGTGCGCGGCAACGGCAAGATCATGCAGGAGCTCGAGTCGATCTTCCGGGGGGCGGGATGGCACGTCATCAAGGTCGTCTGGGGTCGCGAGTGGGACGACCTGCTGGAGCGCGATACGGACGGCGTTCTGGTTAACAAGATGAATACGACGGTCGACGGACAGTTCCAGAAGTACGTGGTCGAATCCGGCGATTACATCCGCAAGGATTTCTTCGGTGGCGATCCGCGCCTCAAGAAGCTCGTCGAACACCTTTCGGATGAAGATCTCAAGAACCTCAGACGCGGTGGGCACGACTACCGGAAGCTCTACGCCGCCTACGCATCGGCCGTCGAGCTCAAAGGCGCGCCGGTAGTCATCCTTGCCAAGACCGTGAAGGGATGGACGCTGGGGGGCGCGATCGAGGGTCGCAACGTGACCCACCAGGCGAAGAAGCTTTCGATCGAAGAGCTCAAGAAGTTCCGCGACACGCTTTATCTCCCGATCGACGACAAGGACATCGAGGAGGGGGTCCCGTCCTACTACCACCCGGGCGGGGATTCCGAGGAGATGCAGTACATGATCGAGCGGCGCCGGCAGCTCGGCGGATCGCTCCCGCGCCGGCCCGTGACCTCCGGTCGCCTCGACCTACCCGAACCGAAGCTTTACGACGATTTCAACAAGGGATCGGGGGATCAGCCCGTCGCGACCACGATGGCGATGGTTCGCCTGCTCCGGTCGATGCTCAAGGACGACAAGATCGGGTCGCGCGTGGTCCCCATCATCCCGGACGAAGCCCGCACCTTCGGTATGGAGTCGCTGTTCCCGGCGTTCAAGATCTATGCCGCACGCGGTCAGTTGTACGAGCCGGTTGACGCAGAGCATCTGCTGGCATATCGGGAATCCAAGCAGGGGCAGATCCTCGAGGAGGGCATCAGCGAGGCCGGCTCGATGGGCTCGTTCACGGCAGCGGGCACGGCCTACTCCGTCCTCGGCGAGCCCATGATCCCGTTCTTCTTCTTCTATTCGATGTTCGGGTTCCAGAGGATCGGCGACGCCATCTGGTCGCTCGGTGACCAACGAGGGCGCGGCTTTCTCGTGGGCGCCACCTATGGACGGACCACATTGAACGGCGAGGGTCTGCAGCACCAGGATGGCCACTCGGTGATCATGGCGACGACGAATCCCGCCTGCCGTGCCTACGACCCGGCGTTCGCTTTCGAGATAGCGCAGATCGTCAAGTACGGGATGAAGAAGATGTACGACGAGGACCAGGACATCTTCTTCTATCTGACCGCATACAACGAGCCGTACAAGCAACCGGCGATGCCGGAGGGGGCTGAAGAGGGGATCATCAAGGGCCTATACCTCTACCAGGAAGCCCCCGGCGAGCGCTCGCAACGCGCGCAACTCTTCGGCTCCGGTTCGATCATGCAGGAAGTCCTGAGAGCCCAGAACCTCCTGGCGAAGAACCACGATGTCGCGGCCGACGTCTGGAGTGCTACCTCGTATCACCAGATGCGGATCGATGCCCTCGAAGCGGATCGCTGGAACCGTCTGCACCCGGAGGATGCTCCGCGCCAGTCCTACGT
>JALZOM010000086.1 GCA_030913945.1 Actinomycetota bacterium | reverse complement strand
AAACTTCCGTCACCGTGGGCCCACCCTCGGCCGCCGGTCGTTGCTGGCGCTGGACTGGACAGCTCTGACGCTGGGCATCGGCACTGTGGCCGCCGCCGCATGGATCACGCTCGAAGGGTTGCGCTCGGGTTTCCTCTAGGTCGTCTCCACCTCAGGGTCGAGACGTCACCTCAGAGCGGAGGCCGCCTCTTCGTCCGCGTCATCACCCAACACCACACCCGTTCTCCATCCCTGGTGTCGGTGTCGAGCACCCGAGCCCCCTGAACGAAGCCCGCTTTCTGGTAGCAGCGGATCGCGGCGGAGTTGTCCAGCTCGGTGGTGAGAACAACAGAGGAAGCACCCCGCTCCGTTTCGAGGTACCCGCAGAGGAGCTCCATCATCCGCGTCCCGAGGCCGTGACCGAGTGCATCTCTCTCCCCGATGAATACGTCGACACCCCAGGCGAGATCGTCGAACGGGATGCCGACCTCGTCGGCTTCGGCCGCGTATGAGCTCCACCGATAGAACTGCATGAAGCCAACGGGAGTCCGTCGAAGCTCGACGATGCACAAGGTCGTGGGGGCGGTGGGGGCCGTGTCCGGCCGGTACTCTTCCGTGGCCGCCGCGACGGTGAGCGGAGACTCATCGGGATCCCACCAGTGGCGCACGTGTGGACTGTTCCTCCACCGCACCATGAGCTCGTAGTCGTCTTCGGAGTCGCGCATGCGACGTATGACCAACTCGACTTTTTCGACCAGGATCGGCGACTGCAGGTGTTCCCCTTTCGGTCGAGGGCGTCCAGGGTGTCTAACGCGTGGTTGGAACACCTCGGATCACCGTTCCAGCGATCGCCGACGACGAGAAGTGCCATCCAACTTCTGAGCGGCCCTAGACTGCGCAAATGGCCTCCAATCGTACTTCTCGCCGTGGGACGAAGGACCCTCGCACCCGCGGCCAGAAGATGCTCCTCCGCTATGGGTGGCTGGTTCCCCTCGTGACGCTGGCGGTCGGGGCGGGCGTTCTCGCCGTCACCTATGCGTTCGCCTCGATCCCGCTCCCATCCGACGTGAAGCTGGCGTCCGCAGCCGAGGTGTACGACCGCAACGGGAACCTCATCGGGATCTACTCGGGTGAGGAGCGTCGGTTCCTGATCGACACAAGCAAGCTCCCCGAGTTCATCGGTGACGCTGTGATCGCCGCCGAGGATCGTGATTTCTACGATCACAACGGGATCTCGCCGAGAGGCATCGTGAGAGCGGCGTGGGAGAACGTCAGGGGTGGCGGAATCTCGCAAGGCGGCTCGACGATCACGCAGCAGTACATCAAGAACGCCGTGCTGCGCGACCCGGAACGCACGATCACGCGCAAGATCAAGGAAGCTGTTCTCGCGGTGAAACTCGAACGCCGTTACTCGAAGAAGGAGATCCTTGGCTTCTATCTCAACACTATCTATCTGGGTCGAGGCGCGTACGGGATCGAGGCCGCAGCGCGCGTCTACTTCGACAAGCACGCGCCGGACCTAACTCTGACGGAGATGGCGTACCTCGCCGGGATCATCTCCGCGCCGGAGTCGTACCAGCCGAAGGGCAATCAGGAAGGAGCGCGCGCCCAACGGGATCGCGTGCTCGAAGCCATGGTCGAGGCCGGTTCCATCGGCCAGTCGCAGGCTGACAAGGCGATGCGCAGCAAGGTGAAAGCGATCAAGAACGTAGACGGCGAGACCAAGACGCAAGAGGCCGCCTATTTCATGGAGTGGCTCCGCAAAGACGTTCTCGAGCCCGAATACGGAAGCGAGCTGTACACGTCCGGTTTCAAGGTTTACACGACCCTGGATCTCGGACTGCAGAGCGAGGCCGAGGAGGCCGTCGACAATCAGCTGTCGGCTGAAGACAAGGTTCAGGCGGCCCTCGTGTCGATGACTCCGCGCGGTGAGATCCGAACTCTGGTAGGCGGCCGCAACTTCAACAACGTCAAGGCGGCACGCGGGTTCAACTTCGTCTCCGACAATGGGCGCCAGCCCGGCTCCGCCCACAAGCCCTTCACGCTGCTGTCGGCGATCGAGCAAGGGATCTCGCCCTCCTCGCGCTTCTCGGGCGCGTCGCCCGCCTACATCGAGGATCCGATCTGCGCCAATCCCGATGGCACTCCGTGGGAGGTGGACAACTACGGCGGTTCTTCGTACGGGACTCTGGACCTCGACCAGGCGACCACCAACTCGGTGAACGCGGTGTACGCGCAGTTGATCGCAGAGATCGGCCCCGAGGGCGTTGCGGATCTGCTCGAAGACTTCGGGTTCAGTCCGCCTGAGGGTGAGAAGGAGATACCTCCACGTTGTGCCCTCGCGCTCGGGGGTAGCGACGTGGACTCGACCCCGCTCGAACTGGCGCGTGCCTACGCGGGCTTCACCGCTCGCGGTGTGCTTCCCAAGGTGTCGCCGGTCCGTTACATCGAGAGTTCCGAAGGAGATTGCGTCAAGTCGTATCTGCCCACCGATCAGAAGTGCGGAGTACGGGCTAAGCAAGGAGGGACGACCGTCGTCGAGGAGAATTCAGCCGACGTCCTGAACCAGGTGCTGACTCACGTGGTCGAAGGCGGTACCGCAACCGCCGCTGCGATCGGCCGCCCCGTCGCCGGCAAGACGGGGACCACCCAGAACAACGTCGACGCATGGTTCGCGGGCTCCGTGCCGCAGTTGACGACCGTCGTGTGGATGGGTTATCCGGCCGAGCAGAAGGGACAGCTCGTTCCCGAGATGCGTTATTGCTCGGACCCGGAGTTGTGTCGCCCGGTTCAGGGGATCGAGGTAACCGGCGGTTCGTTCCCGGCAGAGATCTGGGCGGACTTCATGATCGATGCGACCGCGGAGCTCGAGATCCTTCCGTTCCCGACCCCGGTCAGCATGCCGAGCACGATCATCAACCAAGCTCCGACCGTGCCGAGCGCGGAGCCGACCGAGGTGCCGAGCGAGGAACCATCCGAGGAGCCTGTTGAGTCCGTGGAACCGCCCCCCGTCAGTGAAGCTCCCGTGACGCCCAGCGCTCCGCCGCCCTCGATAGTGCCATCCGTCGCACCGAGCCCGAGCGCCGCGGCTGGTGGCGAGGGTGAGAATGCGGCCTCGGCCGCTCGCCGCGCCCCCCGGCGACGGGACGGCCCATAGGCTCCATGCGCGAGCGCGCGATCGACCGCAGCGTGTTTCTTGTCGTCCTCGTTTGCGCTCTGACGCTCGTCGGAAGCTATGTACTGAAAGCCCGTTGCACGGCCCTCCCGTGGGACGGGCAGCAGTACGCGCAGCTCTGCTACAACGACATCCAGGCGTTGTACGGCCAGCGTGGTGTCGAGGATCATGTCTTTCCCTATGTCGACGGCCAGCTCGTTGACGGCGAGCTCAAGGGAGGCGCAATCGAGTACCCGGTGCTCACGGGGTTGTTCATGTGGGCCACGGGACTGCTGGTTTCGGACTGGGGCACCTATCTCCTGATCTCTGCGATCCTGCTCGCGCCCTTTGGCCTGTTGGTGGCCTATCTGCTGGCGCGCATGTCCGGAGCTCGAGCGTTCTTCTGGTCGGCGGCGCCCGCGATGGTGCTCTACGCGTTCCACAATTGGGATCTGCTGGTCGTGGCGGCAGCGGTCGCGGGCTTCTGGCTGTGGAGCAGGGGCCGGCCGCTGGGGGCCGCGGCACTGTTCGGTGTAGGTGCGGCCGTGAAGATGTTCCCGATCTTCTTCCTAGGACCCCTCGTTCTGGAGCGATGGCACGCCAGGGGGTGGCGGGACGCGCTGAGGTGCGGCGCAGTGGGGATCGGAACGTGGGCTCTCATCAACCTTCCGTTCGTGCTGATGGACCGCACCGGCTGGTGGATCACCTACGAGTTCCACCGGTTACGAACGGCGGATTTCAACAGCATCTGGATCTGGGGTCTTCGCAGCGGGGCGAGCCTCCGCGACGCGCTTGCCGGTGCGGGTTCTCTCGCCTTCGACGCCGAGCGACTCAACCTTCTGACATCGGGCCTGACCGCCGCCTCGTTCATCGTGGCTCTGGGCGTTGGTTGGTGGCGAGCGCGGCGCGAGGGCACCTATCCGGTCGTACAGGTGTGCGGTGCCCTACTGGTCGCTTTCATGCTCTGGAACAAGGTGCACTCGCCGCAGTACGCGTCGTGGCTGCTTCCGTTCTTCGTCTTGATCCGTATCCACTGGTTCTGGTGGGTCGCCTATTCGATAGCGGACCTCGCGGTGTACATAGGGATCTTTCGTTGGTTCTACGATTTCAGTGTCAGCCAGAACGCAGCCACCATGACCGCGGCCAAGTGGATGTTGGTGTGGGGTGTGCGCGCGAGGGGGCTGCTCTTGCTTCTCCTCTTCGTCGTCTTCCTGATGGCGAAGAAGGTGCGGGTCGAGCGCTCTGCAGAGACTCAAACCACAGTTGTGTCACAGGGTTCACCTAGCGTGATCGATGCCGGAGATCGAGGGCCGGTTCGAGGCTAGGGGCGGAAAGGAGGTGCTACCATGCCCGCTGAGTGGCCTCGCGGCTGCGACCTGTCCCCTGCCCGACCCGCGGAGCGCATCCCCGGGAGGGCCTCGGAGCCGGATCATTTCGGCTCGAGTCCAGAGGAGGAGATTTCATGCGCACTTATGAAGCCATGGTCATCGTGGATTCTAGTCTCGAGGAAGGCGATATCCAGAAGGCCGTCGACCGCTTCTCGAAGGTGGTGTCCGGATCGGGTGGCGAGGTCAAGGGCGTCGATCGCTGGGGCCTCCGCAAGTTCGCCTACGAGATCGACCACCAAAAAGAGGGCTATTACTTCGTCGCGAACTTCATGGCCTCCGAGGAAGCCATCGACGACCTGAGGCGCGTTCTCCAGATCTCCGACGAATACATCCGCGGCAAGATCGTCAGACCCGAGTACCCCGCGTCCAAGCCAAGGAGCTGAGCATGGCCGACAACACAGTCACCCTCGTAGGAAACATCACGGACGACCCCGAGCTGCGCTTCACGCCTTCGGGAGCGGCCGTCGCCAACTTCACCGTTGCGGTGAACCGTCGGTGGCGTACCCCCGAAGGGCAATGGGAAGACAAGCTCGATGGTTTCTTCCGCTGCAACTGCTGGCGCGACATGGCAGAGAACGTCGCCGAATCCATGACGAAAGGGATGCGGGTGGTCGTTACCGGCCGGCTCCAGCAGCGTTCGTGGGACGACCAGGAGGGCAACAAGCGTTCGGCGTTCGAGATCCAGGTCGATGAGGTGGGCCCGTCGTTGAGATGGGCGACCGCGTCGGTCCAGAAATCGCAACGTTCGGGCGGGGGCCAGTCCTCCGGCTCCGGCGGCTCCGGCGGCTCCGGCGGCGGCGACTGGGGCGCGCCCGCTCCGGTGGGCGGTCCATCTCCCGCCGACGAGGGGGGCTTCTAGGTGGCGAGAGGAAGAGGCGATCGCGACCGTGATCGGAAGACCAAACCGCAGACGATCCGCAAGGGTCGCAAGAAGTACTGCCAGTTCTGCGCCGACAAGTCGTACATCGACTACAAGGACATCTCGATGCTGAGGAAGTTCTTGAGCGAGCGTGGCAAGATCCGCGCCCGGCGCGTCACCGGGAACTGCTCCCAGCACCAACGACTGGTTGCCACGGCCGTCAAGAACGCGCGCGAGATGGCGCTCATCCCCTACTCGGCAAGATAGGGGGCCGGCGTGAAGATCATCCTTGCGGACGACGTAGACAACCTGGGGACCAAGGGCGACGTGGTGTCCGTGGCGGATGGCTACGCCCGTAACTACCTGGTCCCCAAAGGCCTCGCTCTCATGGCGTCCAAGGGCGCTCTCAAGCAGGCGGAGCAGATGCGCCGCGCCCGCGAGGAGCGCGAGCAGAAGGTGAAGGAAGAGGCCGCCGGGCGGGTATCGAAGCTGGGCGCAACCTCTGTCTACATCTCCGCCAGGGCCGGTGAGGGCGGCCGCCTGTTCGGCTCGGTGACCAAGACCGATGTGGCTCGGGCGATCCTGGAGCAGCTTGGCGAGGACGTCGATCGCCACGTCATCCGTCTCGAAGACCCGATCCGCACGCTCGGCAGCCACAGCGTCGAGATCCACCTTCACGAAGAGGTCAACGCGCTGGTGACGGTCGAGGTCATCGCCCACGAGGAGGAGCCCGAGGCGCAGTAGCCTCGGTCCAGCCTCAGGCGCACAAGCTTCAGGCGGGCCGGATCGCCGCTAGCGGCCCCGTTTCAACAACGGATCCCGGCTTATCCACAGTTTGTGGGGCGGGATCGACGCCAATCAACAGGGCTGTGCCCCTTGTTACCAACAGGTGGTCGCGCATACCGTCGGGCCGACGGCGGTGAACGGGCCGACTTCCCCCGGAAAGACCGGCGATTAGATGTCGCTGGCCCATGCTTGACTGAGATGAATCGACGGGACGCCAGGGGGAACTGAGTGGCTCAACGCGCGCCGATCGCGCCTGTAAGGACCAACCGAATACCGCCCCACAACCTCGACGCCGAGCTATCCGTGCTCGGGGCGATGCTCGAATCGAAAGAGGCGATCGCCAACGTCATCGAGGTCGTCAACCCGGACGACTTCTACAAGCCGGC
>JALZOM010000105.1 GCA_030913945.1 Actinomycetota bacterium | reverse complement strand
CGCGGCCGCGGGCAACGCCAGTAGGGCTCCGATCCCTCCGAGGATCGATGCTCCGGCGATGACCGTTCCGAAGGCGACGGCGGGATGCAACTGCATGGTTCGGGCCGTGATGCGCGGGGACAGCACGTAGTTCTCTATCTGTTGGTAGACGAGCACGAAGGCCAGCGTTAGACCGGCCTCCACGGGCCCTTCGGTAAGGGCCACTAACAATGGCAAGGCGCCACCGATGTAGGTACCAACGGTGGGGATGAATTGCGATGTGATACCCATCCAGAGGCCGAGCGCTACTGCGTAGGGCACCCCGATAATCGCGAGGAATACGGACATGAGGGTCGCCGCGATGACGGCCAGCAACGCCCTGGAGTAGAGATACACGCCGGTCTTCTCGATCGCTATCTCCCAGCCCTCGAGGAACTCGACCTGACGCCTGGGGGGGAGGAACGAGCAGATAGTCCGGCGGACCTTGGGGCCGTCGGCCGTCAGGTAGAACGAGAAGAGTACGACCGTGAAGAAGTTGAAGATGACGGCGACCGCCGAGATCGTCAGCGTCAGGGCGCTGCCGGCTAGATTCTGGGCGAACCTACGAAGAGGGCTCTCCGAACTGGTCAGTTGGTCCTGAAGGCTCCCACTTTCGATGTTCAGTCCGAAGTTGTCGTTGAGGAACCCCACGACGTTGCTGACTATCTCGGGGGAACGATCGATGAGACCGGTGACCTGGTCCACGACGAGCCGCCCGACCACAAAAAGGGCCACCACGCTTGCGGCGAACGCCAGGAAGAAAACAAGGCCCGTGGCGGCACCTCTTCGCCACCCGCGCTGGGCGAGGAAGTTGACCGCCGGCTCGAGAGCGAAGGAGACGAACACCGAGACCAACAGGATGAGAAGCAGGCCCTTCAGCCGGGTCACCAGGTAGACGGCGACGATGAGTCCGAGGGCTCCGAAAAGAAACGTGAATATCGCGCGCGTGACGAGGCGACGTTGTGCCGGATCGTCCTCCCCAGATGATCCCGCCGGAAGTCTCTGTTCTGGTGCCAGTCTGTGCCTCCCTGGTCTGCTTCCGAGTGCCTCAACATACGGGAGAGGCCCACCGAAGCCACGCTTTGTCTGGCAGCCCCTCTCCACCGGCCCTTGTGATCTGGAAGCCGTCCGGTATCCTGCGCGCCGACTTGTTCACATCGGGTTCACATCTGGAGGCCGATCGGAATGCGTTTCAGGCTGGTTCCACGAGAGGAGAGCTTTTTCGACCTGTTTGAGGAGATGGGCGAAAAGGTGAAGCAGGGTGCCGAAGAGCTGCTGGACCTCCTGAAGAATTACTCCGATCTGGAACGGAGAGCCGGGCGGGTGGTGGATATCGAGCACGAGGGGGACGAGATCACGCACGAGATCATGCGCCGGCTGAACACGACATTCCTCACACCGTTTGACCGCGAAGACATCCACACCTTGGGCTCGAACCTCGATGATGTACTCGATCACATCGAGGCTGCTGCCGAGTACCTCCAGCTACACAAGATCCAGGAGCCCCTCCCTCAGATGGTCTCGCTTGCCGAGACGCTGGCGCTGGCGGCGAGAAAAACGGCAGAGGCGATGCCGGGCCTGCGCAAGATGAGTGGGCTCGAGGACTATTGGGTTGAGATCAACCGTCTCGAGAACGAGGGGGACAGGTTCTACCGTCGCACCATTGCGGAGCTGTTCTCGGGTGATTACAAGGCGATGGATGTCTTGAAGTTCAAGGACATCATCGAATCCATCGAGCAGGCCATCGATCGTTTGGAGGACGTAGCGAACACGATCGAGGGAATCGTCCTGAAGCAGGGCTGACGGTGCCGGTTTGGGTCGTTCTCGTCATCGCGTACGCCTTCGAGTTCGCGAACGGTTGGACCGATGCTCCCAATTCGATAGCTACTGTCGTGTCGACGCGGGTGCTTCGGCCCTTCCCGGCCGTGATCATGGCGGGAACGCTCAACCTCGTTGGGGCGCTGGCGGGTACGGCAGTGGCAAAGACGATCGCCTCTGGCATCGTCGACCCGGAGTTGGTCACCCTCGAAACGATCGCAGCGGCTGTGCTCGGAGCAACTCTCTGGGCCCTCGGCGCCCAGTACTACGGGCTCCCATCGAGTGAGTCGCACGCGCTGGTCGCTGGACTTATCGGCGCGGGTTTCGCTGCGGGTGGCTCTGACGCTCTGCTCGGAGAGGGGCCTCGGAAAGCTCTGATCGGCCTCGTCACATCCCCGGTGGGCGGGTTCTTCATCTCGCTATTCATCATGGTTCTGATCTACCGGCTCTTCGCACGGGTTCGTCCCACGGTGGTTCGCCGGGTCTTCGGCAAGGCGCAGATCGTTTCGGCTGCCTTCATGGCCTTCAGCCACGGTACGAACGATGCACAGAAGACGATGGGTATCATCGCTTTAACGCTCTATCTGAGTAAGAACCCCGGGGCGCCCGCGCCTGAGGAGTTCCCCATCGACACATGGGTCATCGTGTCGGCAGCACTGGTGATGGGCCTCGGCACGATGGTAGGGGGATGGCGCGTTATCAGGACCATCGGATTGAGGTTGACGAAGCTCGAGCCGGTTCACGGCTTCGCCGCAGAGACGGGAGCCGCCATCATCATCACCGGTGCTTCCCGCTTCGGCATTCCTGTCTCTACGACGCACGCGATCGGATCCTCGATCATGGGGGTGGGCGCGACCCAGCGACTCTCGGCCGTTCGATGGGGTGTTGCGGGCCAGGTGGTGACGGCCTGGATCCTGACCTGGCCGTCGTGCATGGTGTTGGGTTACATCCTCGAGAAGATCTTCGCCGGCACCTTTAACTGATCAGTCGGACCATCCCTCTAGCCGAGGTGGTGGGAAGTACTCAACGCTGAATAGCTGGGCTCCGTCGAAGATGAGGGCGAGCACACTTCCCTTCTCGTTCGGCAGCGGGTCGGGAAGCTGCACGTCATCTTCCAGCGCGAGACGTTCGATGAGGTCCGGGATGACGTCACCCTGACTGGATAGGGCCACGACGTGATCGGAGCCTCCCATCGCTCGTACCTTGGAAACCGCTTCGTCCTCGTTGCCGGGGTAACCTTCCTCAGAGAAAAGTTTCTCTTCCTCGACCTCGATCCCGATAGCTCGGCTAAGGGGCTCAACGGTCTGGATGCATCGCAAGTAATCGGCCGAAACGAGGCGGTCGATCTCGAAACGAGCCAGCAGCCGAACTAGTTGTTCCGCTTGTTGCCAGCCGGTTGGATCCAGCGGCCGAAGGCGATCGTCCTCCGACCATTCCGAACGTTTGCCGGCCAGCGCATGGCGCACGAGCAGAACGCAGTTGGTTACCGCCGGCCCTCGAACGAAACGCTCGAGCACCTCGTGATCTCGTTCGTGTGTGAGCATGTTCTGGGCGTCGCCGGGCGAGAGCCATCTGAGCTCGTCCACCTCCCGCGTGGGGATGAAGGCGCCTGCGTCGGCCTCCATGGCCCAGTACCGGACCACCTTCGGGCGCAAGCCGTTGCCGGATTCCTTCATGTAGCGGATCGCCCCCAGCGGCCGGCCGAGCTTGACTCGAAAGCCGGTCTCTTCTAAAACTTCCCGCAGGGCGCCATCGATCTCGGACTCTCCCGGGACCAGCTTTCCCTTAGGCAGGCTCCAGTCGTCGTATCGAGGTCTATGGATGAGCGCGACCTCGAGCCGAGAACGACGCGATGTCTTTTCCGCGGCTCGCCACAACACTCCTCCCGCCGCCCGTATCGGGGAGGGAATTTCATCTGAACCACGAATGGAACTTATTCTTGTCGACCGCCTTCCAAACTCGATCGAAGCTCGCCGTGGCCCGAAACGCGGCTTGCTCTTCCCTGGCGATGACGATCCCGGCCGCGAGGTGGAACTCTTCTTTCCCTTCGCGTTGTAACGCTATCTCTCGGGTCAAGTGCCCGGCTGCGAGTGCATCTTGTTGTTGACCGAGAATCTCCTGAAGTTGTTCGACCTTCCTGGCAAAGCGGTGGGCCGCGTTCGTCAGCTTGCCCAGGCTTGGAGCCACGGCTTCGGCCGCGTACCGGGTGCGTTTCGCCTCGATCCGGACCCGATGCCAGTCGTCAGCGCTCGATCGCTCGTCGAGCGTCAGGGCGCCTTTCCGGAGCTTCTTCCAACGCGTGGAGATCAGGCCTGGAAGAGTTGCAGAGCATGGTTTCGTTGCCTCGTCGGTTGTCTGCGGGTGGCGCGCGGCGTCTACAAGTTGCTCCAGCAGTTTTCGGTAGCGGCGGCTGTTCAGCACTCCGCGCAGTTCGTTGGTCGCGATCGCCAACCGGCGACGGATCTCGTCCAGCAAGGGATCAAGATCGCTCATCAGTTCGGGAGCGGTGTGAACCAGCCGCTCATCGAAGACGTTCAAATCTCGTACCCTGCCCAAAGCGTCGGCGAGCCATCTGAGTTCGATTCCTAGTGCGTCGCTCCAACTGGGATGGAGCAGGGGCGCGAACGTGCGGAGGTCGCTTCGTAACCGCCGTGTTGCAACTCGCATCTGGTGGACGGCCTCGGGATCCTCCAACCGTGCGCCTGGATCGTTGAGCAGTAACCTGGCGACTCCATGGCTAAGGGCTTTTTCTATCGCCATGCGCGCTGGATCGCCCGGTTTCGCTGCTCCCGGATCGAGCACGTCTGGTGCCGCCGTCGCTTGAGGTCCCAAGGCTCGAACGTACTTCGGCAGAGGTTCCGTTACCGCGGCCCCCGCCGACCGCAACGCGTCCACGAAGGACCGCAGATGCGACTTCTTGCTGGAGACGTACATCTCACGGTATCGAGCGATCACCGCCTGGCCCTCGAGTATGGAGACTTCGTCGTCCACGATCTCTGCGACGTCGGAATCTCCTACGGATCTGAAGACCCACCGGCGTCGACGCGTATGAAGGACGCTCTTCTCGCCGACCTCCTCCGTGCGCGCGAAGGCTGTCGTCAACTCCCTGACCTCCAACGGGATCTCATCTCGCTGCCCTTCGAATCGGAGTTTGTCCTTAGGTCCCCCTTCCTCGATCTCAGGAAGAGACAGGCGCCAGGCGGGGGGATCGCCCGATAGGGGCTCCGTGAAGCGCAGGATGGCCCCACTACGTGCCAATCGAAGGTCTCTCGTGTCGAAGTAGGTGGAAGCGGATTCCTGAATCGGAAGCTCCTCGACTTCCCCAACCCCATTCAGTCCGGAGAGGTCGGGCAGGACGAATGAGGGATGAAGAGCAAACTTCAAGCTTGTCTCAAACATGGGCTTGGTCTTGCGCCAACCTCATTAGATGCTGTTGGTAGCTGAAGGGCTCATCGTCTCCGGGCGAGAGCCGTGTCCATTCTCCGTCTCCATCCATCACCCAGGTGAAGGTGTTGTCGGCGAGGGCGAGGTGCAGCAACGACTTGATCCGCTGTTTCTGCTCAGCTCCGCACACCTTCACTAGGATCTCAACTCGACGATCGAGATTGCGGGGCATAGCGTCGGCGCTGCCGATGTAGACCTCCTCGTCCCCACGGTTCAGGAAATAGAAGATCCGCGAATGTTCTAGGTATCGGCCAAGGACGCTACGGACGCTGATGTTCTCACTAAGGTCCTTCACCCCCGGCCGAGCGGTGCAGATGCCGCGCACGAACAGGTCCACTTTCACTCCGGCTCTCGAGGCACCGTAGAGGGCATCGATCATGCGGCCGTCCACCAGGCTGTTGACCTTGATCGAGATGTGAGTTGGCTCTCCAGACTCCGCGAGCTTAGTTTCTCGTTCGATCATCTCGACGATGCGCTCCCGCATGTCGTGCGGCGCAACTATGAGGTTCCGGTATCCGGTTTGTCGCGAGTAACCGGTGAGATAGTTGAAGAGATCGCTTACGTCGGCCCCCACATCTGGGTCCGATGTCAGGAGGGCGAGATCCTCATACAGACGAGCCGTCTTCGTGTTGTAGTTCCCGGTACCGACGTGAACGTACCGCCGAAGGTGATCCCCATCCCGCTGAACCACCAGGCAGAGCTTGCCGTGCGTCTTTAGGCCCACCAGACCATAGACAACGTGGCACCCGGCCTGTTCAAGCGTCCGGGCCCAGTTGATATTGGCTTCCTCATCGAACCGCGCTTTGATCTCGACTAGGACCACGACCTGCTTGCCTGCCTTGGCCGCTTCGGTCAAGGCCTCGACGATAGGGCTCTCACCGGACGTGCGATAGAGGGTCTGTTTGATTGCGAGAACGTTTGGATCGGCCGATGCTTGTTCGATGAACCGCTGAAAACTCGTATTGAACGACTCGTAGGGGTGATGGATGAGGACGTCGCGCTCGCGAAGGACCTCGAAGATGTCGCTCGCAGGTTCCTCTGCGGAGGGCAGATCCGGATGCGTCACCGGTTGGAAGGGCTCGTCCTTCAGATCCGGCCGGTCCAACCTGTAGAGCTCCCACAGACCAGCGACGTCGAGGGGGGCCGGAAGCTTATGAACGTCATTGTCCTCCACTTGCAGCTCGCGCTTTAAGAGCTCGAGGATGCGCGGCGGCATGCTGGATTCGATCTCGAGCCTGACTGCGGGACTGAATCGGCGCCGTCGCAGTTCGTCCTCCAAAGCCTGGAGAAGATCCTCGGCGCCATCGTCGTTCACCTCGAGGTCCGCATTGCGGGTGACGCGGAACGCATGGTGCTCGACGATCTCCATCCCGGGAAAGAGTCGCTCGAGGTTGGCGGCGATGATGTCCTCAAGGGGGACAAAAAGCTCTTCATCCGAGACGCTGACGAATCGAGGGAGCAGCGGCGGGACCTTTACACGAGCGAAGTGGTGCCGGTCGGCTCCAGGATCCCGGACCAATACGGCGAGATTCAGAGACAGGTTCGAGATGTAAGGAAACGGGTGACCCGGATCCACCGCAAGTGGAGTGACCACCGGGAACATGCGCTCTCTGAAGAGCTTGTCCATCTCGTGTCTATGGATCTCATCCAGCTCGTTCCAACGAACGACCTGGATACCGGCGCGACCGAGGCGTGGGAGTAGATCTTCCACGAAAATCCGGGACTGGCGCTCGACCAGCGGAGCCGCCTTGGCGGACACCGCGTCGAGCTGTGCCAGCGCCGTTAACCCATCGGCGGACCGAGAGCTGATCTTGGCCGCCGCCTGCCGCTTCAGGCCACCCACCCTCACCATGTAGAACTCATCTAGGTTGCCGGCGAAGATCGCTAGGAACTTGGCTCGCTCGAGCAGGGGAAGGGAATCATCTCCGGCCAGGGCGAGGATGCGGGAATTGAAGTCCAGCGAGGACAGCTCTCGGTTCAGGTAACGCCGTTCAGGCGCCCGGGGAAGGTCTTCCATCCTGACGGAAGATAGGCAAGCAACCTTAAGGGAATGTGAACAAGAGTTCACGTGCCCAGTGTGCTGATGCTGCAGGACGTTCAGGTCTCTATGGCTTCCTCAGCTCATGGTCGCGAAAAAAGTGGTCAATGTGGCACATCGCGGAGCATCGGGCTACGCCCCGGAGAACACGCTTGCGGCTTTCGATGCCGCCGTCGGGCTGGGGGCCAACGTCATCGAATTCGACCTTCGGATGAGTGCCGACGGCGCCCTCCTCGCCTTTCATGACGCGCAGCTCGGACGAACGACACGCCCACAGCGAGATCGGGCCTCGGTGGCTGAGGTAACTCTGGAGCAGGTCCAAGGCCTCTCGGCGGGCTCATGGTTCAACCAACGGTTCCCCTGGCATGCAAGAAAAGAATTCGAGAGCGAGCGGATCCCTACCCTCGAGGAGATCCTCGTTCGGTACGCCGGATCCATCGGGTTGCTCATCGATCTCAAGGACCCCACTACTTCACCAGCGATGGTGCCACGGCTCCTTCAGGTTCTCGCCGACCACGGGGTCGGAGGCCCTGCCCAATTGGGCGGTGACATAACGGTTGCGTCATTCTGTTCCAGAAGCTTGCTGGAGATCCGCGCTTCGAATGATCACGTTCGACTGATGCAGTTGTTCGATCTGTGCGACCCGTGCGGCGTGCCTGAGCTCCGCCGGTCGGCCGGCTACGCCGAAGCCGTGGGTTTGTGGAGAGACCATCTCGATCCGACTCTGGTTGACGGGGCGAACGAAGCCGGCCTCGAGTTCTACGCCTACACGGTGAATGAGGTCGATGATCTGTCGAGGGCGATGCACGCTCGCGTCGACGGGATCATCACCAACTTCCCTGATCGGCTTGCGGGGATCCTCCGTCACGTGGAGCCGCCAGCCCCGCGACGCCCTCGCTACACATCACTCGGTAGCTGAGGCAGGTACGCACTCAGGGTCCCGTGCAGGATCGAGCGTTCGCCGGATAATGCCTCGTGATGCTCGAGAGTCCCTTCCCGCCCGTTGATATCCCGGAGACCCCTTTCTCTCCGTTCGTCCTGGAGCATGCCGCGGATCTGGGAGCAAAGCCGGCGATCATCGACGGGACGAGCGGGCGAACCCTCACGTACGGGCAGTTGCTCGATGACGCCCGGGCCGTCGCTGCCGGTCTGTCGGCGCGGGGATTCCGTAAGGGCGACGTTTTTGCGATCTTCTGCCCGAACTCCCCCGAGTACGCAGTGGCCTTCCACGCGGTCGCGATGCTGGGAGGCATCTCCACGACCATCAATCCGCTTTACAAGCCTTCCGAGGCCAGCTTCCAGCTGCGGGATGCCCGGGCGCGCTGGCTACTCACCGTCCCCGAGTGTCTCGATCGCGCGCTCGAAGCGGCTAAGGATTCGACGGTTCATGAGGTTTTCGTTTTCGGGGGCGCTTCGGATGCAACTTCGTTCGAGCGATTGGCCGTCCCGGGCGGCGTCCCTCCCAACGTCGCTATCGATCCCCACGAAGACTTACTCGTGTTGCCATATTCGAGCGGAACGACGGGCCTGCCCAAGGGCGTGATGCTGACCCATCACAACCTGGTCGCGAACGTCTCCCAGGTATGTCCTTCTCATCGCATCGTGCCGGATGACGTGATGCTCGGTGTGCTGCCGTTCTTTCATATCTACGGGATGACGGTGGTGATGAGTCTTGCGCTGCGCAACGGAGCCACGGTGGTCACGATGCCCCGCTTCGACCTCGAGACCTTCCTGCGCATCCTCGAGACTTACCGCGTCACGCGCGCTCCTCTGGTGCCGCCCATCATCCTGGCCCTCGCGAAGGATCCTCGTGTCGCGGATTTCGACCTCAGTAGCCTGGACGTGATCATGTCTGGCGCCGCCCCGCTAGGGGGCGATCTCGCCGAGGCGTGTGCACGACGTTTGGACTGCCGGGTGGTCCAAGGCTACGGTCTCACCGAGTCGAGCCCGGTCACGCACTGCACCCCGGAGGCGCCCGCGATCAACAAACCCGGGTCGATAGGCCCGCTTCTAGCCGGGACTCTTGCTCGCGTTGTGGACGTTTCGACTGGAGCGGACCTCGGTACCGATGAGGCAGGTGAACTGCTCATCCGGGGGCCGCAGGTCATGCGTGGCTACTTGAACAACCCGGCCGCAAG
Organism: Actinomycetota bacterium; assembly: GCA_030913945.1. Taxonomy (GTDB): domain Bacteria; phylum Actinomycetota; class CADDZG01; order CADDZG01; family WHSQ01; genus JACCXF01. The sequence goes on along the minus strand of JALZOM010000105.1, from coordinate 1,834 downwards.
TTCGGCGATGATCGATCCTGAGGGATGGCTTCACACAGGTGATGTCGCCCGTTTCGACCGCGATGGTTACTTCACTGTGGTGGATCGGCTCAAGGAGCTCATCAAGTACAAGGGATTCCAGGTGGCTCCGGCGGAACTGGAGGCGTTGCTGCTCACGCACCCGAACGTTGACGATGCAGCCGTCGTTGCGGCACTCGACGAAGAGGCGGGTGAGGTGCCCGTCGCTTTCATCGTCATGACTCCGGAGACGAGGGACCAGCGAGACATCCTCGAATTCGTTGCGGCTCGTGTAGCGCCATACAAGCGGCTCCATCGCGTTCGGTTCGTCAAGGAGATCCCGAAGTCCCCTTCGGGCAAGATCCTTCGGCGACATCTGCAGGAACTTGTCTGAGCGTTGCCGGCCTAGCCCTCGACCTTCAAAAGCGGTTCCCCATCCAGGAAGACGGAAAGACGCTCGGTTTCTCGCTCGACCTTACGGCGCGCCCACGCCGGAACCTTTTCGAAGAGGTCCACGACGACCTCGATGCGGGCGCCCTTCTTCTCGTGCTTCCAGATTCCAACGATCCTTCCGTTCACGAGGACGACGGGTGAGATCCACCCCTGTGGTCGGTAAACGCGGGCCTTCGCCTCCCCGGCGAGGACGCTCGCCTGGCCGCGCGGGGCGCCGATCACGTACGGGTCGAAGGCCGGCAACAAAGAGACGCTCTTCTGTGGCGGCGCCTTCGTCACGTCTTCTAACTGTTCCGCCAGCAGCCAGCTCTCAGCCCCGTCGACATCGACGGGCAGCGCCTCATCGCCGAGGGCTTTGAACGCCTTGAGTGCCGCAGCCGGCGAGAGACCCCACCACCACCGCGCGAAGTCCTCCCGGGTGGCCGGTCCGTAGGCACCCAGATATCGTCGAGTCATGGCCCGCGACGCTTCCGCGGGCTCGACCGTCCGCATGGCCGGAAGCCATGACGCCGGACGCGTGAAGCGAACGTTGCGGCCGGCGTTCGGAGCGAAGCAGAGCTCTCCCCGGAAGGCGGCCGGCTTCAACATCGATCCCCAACTCCCCGTCAGTCGGGCCGGAAGATCCTCCGAGCCGATCTTCTGGCTCACGCGACGCGCCAGCTCTTCGCGCGTCAACATCGATCCGTTCAGCACCACACCAATGGTTTCTATGAGCTTTTCTAGCTCTGGTTGCGACATGCCGTACGCTCGCAGCCACGCGCCCTTGAGGTAGTGGTCGTACGTGCTCAGCGCGGCCTGCCACAAAGGGAATTCGTTCGAGGGAAGGAGGTGGAGAGTCCCGCGCATCGCCCACGTCTTGACCAGCGAACGATCTTCCCAGAGCGCTCGCTGGACCTCCTCCCGTTCCAGGTCCTTGACGCGCGCCCACGCAGACAACTCGGCCGACGACATGAGTTGCGCGTGGAGGCCGCAGATACGGGCCACCACCTGCAACATGCTCCCGCTGTCGGCTCGCTCCCGTAGGTGGTGACGCTCGACCCGCCAGGCGAGAACCTGCTTCCAACTCAGGCGGCGCGCAGGTGACTTTTTCGCCAATCCCCCTGCCTACCTCCGTAACCGGTAGTCGAACGAAGCCGTTGAGTCCGCCTGGTTGTAGTAGTCGAGTGCTCCGGACTGAACGTTGGGGCGCCCGAATGTGAAGGCGGTCACCTCGAAGATCTTGTCGCCGGGACCGGCCGGTCCGATCGTGGGCTTCACCTTGAGGTTCCGACCGAGATCGAAGTCCTGGATACCGAGATAGGGCATCTTCATCGTGATCGTGCGCTCGGCAAGGTTCACCCGTCCGGGTATCGCACGTCGTCCGTTCGCCGGGGCGGGATAGACC